>JBGQMP010000286.1:0-2533 GCA_041500685.1 Thermodesulfovibrionia bacterium
AAGACATTTATATTGAGGTCATAGCAGATCCTTTTCATTTACATCAAAAAACCCTGGAGTTGATATTCAAAACAAAGAATCCTGAAAAAATAATAATAGTTTCAGATTCAGTAAAAGAGACAAAGAGTGGAGGAGATGAAGGGAAGGTACAGGGGAGGGTGCAGGCTGTTACTGATATTCATGGCAGACTCTTGGGTGGTTCAATGTCAGTTGTTGAATCCTCGAAGAGATTAATCAAGATGGGATTTGATGAAGGCATCATTAAGGGCTGTATAACCACGAATCCTGAAAGATATTTGTCAATATGAGGACATGAGGGCTCTCGATAAATTAAAGGAAGCAACGGGATTTCTGAAAAGGTACGGGATTGAAGATGCGGGCAGAGAAGCGGAGATTATTTTAGTTTGTTGTCTTGGCATAGATAGAACAGCCTTTTTCAGAGACAATCCAGGAATCCAAGAAGAGGAGCTTGAAAAGATCAATGAATTCCTGGGAAGAAGGTCAAAAAGAGAGCCTCTTCAGTACATCCTTGGATACGTGGATTTTTATGGATTGAAAATAAAAGTAGGGAAGGGTGTTCTCATTCCGAGACCCGAGACAGAACTCTTGTTGGAAGAAGCAATCAAAACCGTAAAGCGTGAAGTGTTAAGCGTAATGCGTAAAACAAAAACTTCCGAACAAGCCTTAAACTTATCACTCCTTACTCGTTACCCATCACTGTTTATTTTAGATCTTTGCACAGGTAGTGGTTGTTTAGCCCTTGCTCTGGCCAGAGAGTTTCCGAATTCTCAGGTCTATGGTACTGATATATCAGAGGTTGCAATCAGATATGCAAAGGAAAACGCAGGGATAAATTTCATAAATAATGTGACTTTCTTACAAGGTAATTTATTCGAACCTGTTGAAAAACTATCCACTATTCACTTTTCACTTTTCGCTTTTAACTTAATTGTCTCAAATCCTCCTTACATCAAAAGAGATGATATAAAGAATTTGCAGCCTGATATTAAAGACTGGGAACCTTTAGAAGCACTGGATGGAGGAGAAGACGGCCTCGATTATTACCGAATCATAATCCCTAAAGCGAGGGACTACTTGAAAGAAGACGGTCACCTTATGTTGGAACTCGGGGTCAGCCAGGCAGATGCGGTAAGAGAAATCTCAAAGAATGCAGGCTTTATAGATATCTCCCTTATAAAGGATTATGCTGGAATCGAAAGAATACTTATACTTAAATCTGGAGGTTAAACATGGGCATTATCGAAGACAATAAGCAACTCGAAGAGCTTGACAAGAAGTATATCTGGCATCCCTTTACTCAGATGAAGGAATGGCTTGAGGAGAAACCAATAATCATATCCGAGGGCAGAGATTGTTTTATAAAGGACATCTATGGAAGATGGTATATTGATGGTGTCTCATCTCTCTGGGTAAATATCCATGGACATAGAAAGAAGGAAATAGATGATGCAATAAAAGAGCAGATTGATAACGTCTCCCATAGTACTTTACTCGGACTGAGCAATGTCCCTGCAATCAAGTTGGCGGAAAAGCTTATACAAATAGTTCAGAAGTCAAATCAAATCTCACCCCCCCATCCCCCCCTTACTAAGGGGGGGCAAAAGGGGGGTGGACTTTCTAAGGTCTTCTACTCTGACAATGGCTCAACCTCTGTAGAGGTTGCCCTTAAGTTGGCATTTCAATACTGGAGGAATAAAGGGATTACCGGGCGGAATACCTTTGTTTCCCTTAACAACGCATACCATGGTGATACCATGGGTGCTGTAAGCGTTGGTGGAATTGATATATTCCATAAGACCTTTGAACCACTTTTATTTAAGACCCATAAAGCTCCTTCTCCCTACTGCTACAGATGTGAGCTTGGCAAAGAATATCCGGAATGTAGCCTCGCATGCCTCAACGAGATGGAGGAGATATTCAGATATCATGCGAGCGAGATTGCTGCAATGATTATTGAGCCCATGATTCAGGCTGCAGGAGGAATGATAACCTCTCCTCGCAATTATCTTAAAGGTGTTCGAGAATTATGCACGAAGTACAATATCCTGATGATTGCAGATGAGGTAGCAACAGGTTTTGGCCGCACAGGAAGAATGTTTGCCTGTGAACATGAGGATGTTTTACCCGATATTATGTGTCTTTCGAAAGGGATAACTGGTGGCTATGTGCCGCTTGCAGTTACACTTACAACAGACGAGATATATAATGCATTTCTTGGAGAATTCAAGGACTTAAAAACATTTTTTCATGGCCACTCATATACAGGGAATTCCCTTGCATGTGCAGCTGCTATTGCTTGCCTCGATTTATTCGAAAAAGAGGAAGTATTGAAAAACCTTGAAGGAAAGATCAAGATTCTTGAGGCATGGCTGAAGGAGGTCTTGAATCTTAAACATGTAGGAGATGTCAGGAATATAGGACTCATGGCAGGAGTAGAATTAGTGAGAGATAAAGAAACAAAAGAACCCTATGACTGGGCAGAGAAGATGGGATGGCGTGTTGCATATCGTGC
>JBGQMP010000287.1:0-2520 GCA_041500685.1 Thermodesulfovibrionia bacterium
AGTTTCCTAAATTCAGCGAACTTTTCATCTATCTCGTCTCTTAGTTCTCCACCCACCTCTTGAAACACGGTTAGCAAGTCTTCATATATGTTGTCCTGTGCAACGAAATTCCAGAACTCTTTGCCAACCAGAACCTCTCTTTTATCTAGGTCATATAAACCTTTCAATGTCCATCGCTCATATGGCTCGGGATAGTAAGGATTGTATGGGATCGCTATCCTCGTAAAGACTTGAGCATTTTTGTCTTGGCTAAGTCTTAGCCCTACCCATCTCAGAAGTTTAAGCTTTAATGCAGCGAACTCCTTCATGTTCGGTTTAGCGCTAGTAATGTCAAAATACTCCTCTGTCTTTTTGGTTTTCATAAACAGGTCTACTATTGAATCTTGATCACGTTTTGCTTCTCCTTGCTTGATTTTGCTCCTGATCTGCTCAACCTCATTCACTTTGTCCGGTGTAATTTCGCCCTTCCGCAAATTGGCCTGAATTGTACTGATGAGCTGCTCTGTGTCCTTGTCTATTTCGCCTAGTAATTTGTGTTGTCTTTCTGCGTAGTTGTTGGCTGCTTGAGCCAAAACTATTGCGACTTGTTCCCAGACTGACATGCCAAACGTGGTATTCATGGAATGAATAAATGAAAACATGGCACATCTGTCTTTACCAAGGAGCCGATGATGGAAGGGCATATATGCGGTCTCTGGTTTGTACGTGTTCAATTTTTCACGCACTGCTTTGGTGAGGAGTTCGGCTATTTCAGTTTTCGCCTTTGATGATAAGCTCATATTGCCCTTCTCGTAAAAGCTTTAAGTTTACAGGGTCAATCAAGTACTTTGCCATGTTGGCTATTTCTTCGGATTCAAAAAAGTCGTCCACACTATCCCTTCTTAAAGCAGAATATGGATTCAAAGTACTTATTGGAGTCTCTCTCTGTTCTCATAAGGACAGGTCTATTAAAGACGTCCACGAGTTCGAACCCACACTGCTTACCTATATTAGGATAAAGATTAAATTTATCGTTGGCTACAATAAACACGGGAGCGCCGTCAGTAAGATTTCTAGAAACATTTCTAAAAGTGCCTACTATCCCTCGAACATATTCATCTTTTGCATTCCCATTTTGCCCTTTGCTAGCGGGGCCTATCTCTAGTTCATCCTGCCTGAGGAAGTCAAAAAGCTCGTAGGCATACCTGTGTTGCTCGTGATAGTCAATTATTCCCACATAGGGGGGTGAGGTAAAGATACCGTCTATTGTTAGGCCTTCCGGCAGTTTTATGGTTCTCGCGTCTCCTTGAATGCCTTTCATAAAAGCATCTGTTCTTAATTTATCGAACTCTTTTAATCTCTTTATTGTGTCCCAGCTATAGCGGTTGATGAACTTCAGCGCCTCGTTGATAGGCTCGCAGTATCTCTTGTGTTTTATGCACCAGTAAGTCTTGCGAATGGCCTTTTTGGGACGCGCCAAATCGTAATGAGGGATGAGTCTTGCAGACCGTGCTGCTCTTGAGAGAATTATCTTTAATAGGTCCGCGTTTTTGTAGTCTTTTATTACGCTCCTGTAGAACAGGATTTCTTGCAATGCCCGCTCCGAAAACCACTCTTTTAAATATTCGCTATCTACAACAAATGATTCTATTCGTGGTTCAGAAGGTGGTAGGCTTTTACTTTGCAGGCCATAGCTGAAAGCCTTAAATTTTCTTAACGCATCCTTGATCTCTGCTTCAACTTCTGGAATGTTGTATTTTCTAATCTTCACTTGCTGGATCAGCACGTTAAAAGGAGACAAATCTATTCCAATGGAGTTTATACCTAGAACGTTTGCTTCTACAAGAGTTGTTCCCGATCCTGAAAACGGATCGAGAATAGTGTCACCTCTTTTGAAATATTTCCTTAAAAATACCTCGACTAGCTGTGGGATAAACTTGCCAAGATAAGGATGTAACCTATGCACGTGTTTTGTTCTTTCGAATTCCCTTACGCTGATAAACGTCAAATCATTACCCAATATCTCAACGTTTCTCCGGGTATTGCTTCTTTTCTCTATAAAGTCTAAATCTATCCCGAATTTTGCTGCCGCCGCTTTATTCGAATCAAGCATTTTATCTACCTTCCGCAGCAGTGCTTATATTTCTTGCCTGAGCCGCAGGGGCAGGGCTCGTTGCGGCCGACTTTTTTACCGGCGGGGACAGCGACTTTTTGAGGCTGCTTTTGGGCCGGAGCTTCCTTCTTTTGAATGGTGACCGTAAATATATTGTGGACGACATCATGTTGTATGCCGGCGATGAGGCTCTGAAAAAAGGCGTGGCCTTCTTTTTTATAGACGACTATGGGTTCAACCTGTTTCATAGCATAGAGGCTAGCCTGCTGGCGCAGATGGTCCATTTCAGTGAGATGGTCTTTCCATAAGGTGTCGATGGAGCGCAGCATAACCAGCCTCTCCACAATGCGCATGGTATCCGAGCCTACTTCTGCCTCTCGCTGCTCGTATAGCTGTCCAGCGTATTCGATAAGCTTTTCAGCGATTTC
>JBGQMP010000288.1:0-2510 GCA_041500685.1 Thermodesulfovibrionia bacterium
CCATGTAAAGACTTTTAAAATACCCTGGAACATTTTCGACCATGGAGGTACAAGGAACCACGCTATGAACATTTCTTCTGGTGATATCGTGATTTTTATGACTCAGGATGTCACACCCTATAACGAATCCTTGATAGAAAATTTAATACGCCCCCTCGATAACCCTCTCCTTGCAGCATCTTTTGGCCGCCAGGTTCCCCGAGGTGATGCAAAACCAACAGAAAAGTTCTCAAGATTGTTCAATTATCCGGATACATCTGTGGTGAAAAGTATGGACAGCCTCAAAAAAATAGGAATTCGTACCTTCTTTTTTTCCAATGTGTGCTCAGCAATCAAGAAAAAGGAGTTCAGGGAAGTGGGCGGCTTTCCTGAAAAGGCAATACTGAATGAGGATATGATTCTGGCTGCAAGGCTCATCATGAAGGGTTATAAAGTTGCCTATGAACCTTCTGCAATGGTATATCACTCTCACAATCCTTCTCTCCTGAAACAATTTAAGCGATATTTCGAAATCGGCATCTCACTGAGCAGGGAGAGGTGGATAACAGAACTTGTAAAGGCAGAGGGGAAAGGGTATGAATATCTTAAAGAGGAGATTAGATTTCTCCTGAAAAAGAAGCAGACCCATTGGATACCCTATGCTTGCATAGAGGCAGCATTGAGGTATACCGGCTTTCGTATGGGCCTGGCAGAAAAAAAATTACCCAAATCCTTAAAAAAGAGAATGAGCACGCATAAATATTTTTGGGATCAGAATAACGCGATAAGATTATGAAAGACGTTATCGTAACTCATGAAAACTTGACTTTTCGTAACATTAAAAAGATCCTTGTAATAAAATTGCGCCATATTGGTGATGTCCTTCTTGCTGTCCCTGTTTTCAGAGCATTAAAGGAGAATTTTCCTGATGCACATGTCTCAGCTCTTATCAATTCAGGGACAGAAGAAGTGCTGAGTGGAAACCCTCTCATCAATGAGATAATAATTTTTGAGAGGAATATGAAAAAGATGAATCCTATACAAAAATACATAAAAGAATTATCCTTCCTTAAAAAAATAAGAAAAAAAAGTTTCGATATGGTCATTGACCTTACAAGCGGTGACAGAGCTGCATTCATCTCATTTGCCTCGGGTGCACGTTATAGACTCGCCTACAACCCAGACAGGAATGGCTTTTTAGGTAAAAGGTATTTATATAATCATCTCGCTAAAAAGCGGGGGGACCAGCATATGGTATTGCGGAATCTTGATGTTGTGAGACAATTCGGCATTGATACAAAAAATACCGATCTGGATTTTTTTATTCCCGAAGATGCGAGAATGTTTGTAAAAAAGATTTTTGAAGAAAACAATATACCCCTCCATCCCCCCCTTAGCAAGGGGGGGCAAAGGGGGGTTAAGGTCGTTCACATCCACCCCACATCACGATGGCTCTTCAAATGCTGGAATGACAAATACATGGCAGAGGTCATCCGCTGGCTGATTGATAAAGGCATAACTGTAATTGTTACATCATCCCCTAACAGGCGTGAAATGGAAAAGGCCAAAAATATATTATCTTTAGTCGATGAACTCACCCCCCCTCACATCCCCCCCTTAGTAAGGGGGGGCATAGGGAGGGTAATAGACCTATGTGGGAAAACAACGATAAAGCAGCTTGCGGCTATAGCTGATGCCTCGAATTTATTCATCGGTGTTGATTCTGCACCAATGCATATCGCCGCAGCTGTTGGTACCCCTGTAATTGCCATTTTTGGTGTTGGGGTACAGAGTTGGAAGCCATGGGGAAAGGATCATGTTGTAGTCTTTAAGGAGACAGTAAGCAGAAATGAAACGGACAGAAAAGAACGTATAAAGAGAAACCTATCACAAATCACACCAGAGGATGTAATTGAAAAAATTAAGGGATTTCTTTTCAACAACAGATGACGACCCACAGAGTTATTTACTCAATTGCCACAAAATTTGGAAGTCCAGGTCTCGGTACAGTCTCTTACAATGCTGTAAGGGCTCTCCTTGATGGGGGACTGCTCACGATAGCTGTTTCATATGGCAATAAATCTGATTTACCAAAGTCACATTTACTTATCCCGCCAGGGAACCCTTCGAAACTCCTATTCTTTCTTCCGAGGCACTTGTATAAACCATTAAGGAAAGGTTTTCTTGATTATGTTGCATCAAAGGTAATTCTTAAAAAGGGGTGTAATACATTCCATGGATGGAATAACCAGGCCTTAAGGAGTATTAAGGCTGCTCAAAAGATTGGTGCAAAAACAATCTTGGAATGCGGTTCTACACATCGGTTTTTCAGAGAAAGGATATTAAAGGAAGAATACGAAAGATTTGGTATAGAAAATGTCAAACCACCCGAATATGCAAGACAATCCTCCCTTGAAGAGATTACCCTTTCAGATTTTATCTTTTTGCCATCTGAATTCGCTAAAAAAACATTTGTAGATGCTGGTATCAGCGAACATCATCCGAGGCAAATGGGTGACCTCGTACGTGGC
>JBGQMP010000289.1:0-2507 GCA_041500685.1 Thermodesulfovibrionia bacterium
GGTAGCTATTTGTTATTTAGAGTGTACAGATATCAATGATATCATTATGGATGCCATCGAACTGCATGAAAAGGATTTAGCGGATAAAGGTATCGTGGTAAAAACAGAGTTAATGGATAATCCTCCCTGTATCTCTGGTGATAGAGAGCAGTTGAAAGTAGCCATTTCTAATCTTATCAAAAATTCTATAGAGGCAATGCAAGAAAGCCCTAAGGTATTGAAGATTGCCACCTCGATAAGCGATGGACGCATGGTGATAGAGGTGTCTGATACCGGGAAGGGGATACCAAAAGATAAACTGAAAAGCATTTTTCACCCCTTTTATACCTCAAAGATATACGGACCAGGGCTTGGCCTTACCTTCACACTCAAGATCATTCAGCAGCACAGAGGAACCATTTCTGTGGAAAGCGAGCTCGGAAAGGGAACTACGTTTACGATACGATTACCCGTGAGGAAAACCTGATCTTTTCTCTGTGCGAGTTGCAACAACAGTCGGAATCTTCACCACATTGTTTCCTTATAGAGATCTATCCAGCTTTCCCTTGCTTTTAGGTTTCTGAATTCTGAATCCATGAGATATTTAACATGAATTCATTTTGTAGCAGATGTCTTGAAACTTCACAAAAATTAATATATTCGTGGCAATATCCAAAACCAATATCTGAATATGGTTCTACTCCTTGTGGTAATTGTTTCCTGATTGTTTTGAAAAGAAATCTTAATCGTGAAGGATATTTAAGTTTTCGCAATGCTTTTGCTTCTATTTGCCTTATTCTTTCACGGGAACAAAGGAGATGTTCCGCTATTTCTTCGAGGGTTAAAGCCTTGCCTAACAATAACCCATATCGTTTCTTAATAACCATTTCTTCCATAGGGGATAAGGTTTTTAAAACTTTTTTATAATATTCTTCAAAATTTTCAGACAGATCAAAATTATCTAATCCAATTAAATCCTTTATCAGCAGAACAAATCCTTCTTTTTTACTCTTAATCTCCCTTCTTTCTTTAGATGTCACTACCCCCCCTAATCTCAGGGTATTTTTATGTATTATTTATGATCATCCCCAAATGCTCCTTGACTGTCCTGTAAGTCTATCTACTAAGTTTTCCTCTCCTTTTAATTTCAGATTAAATAAGATGAAGCAGGGATACAATCAGGGTTCTCGGTTGTTGACTTGTAAATACCTTAGTACAGTAGCTTCGCGCCGTAATGACTGGATATCGATGTGTAATCACTGTCTTTCGACCGGATTGCTTTTACCCATTCTTCCAATTTTTCTGCTTCGCTTTCTCTTCCAAGTTTCTTGTAACACTCTGTCATATTCTCCAATACAGTCGTTACTATGGGATGGTCTTTACCAAAGGCTTGTTCCATTATTACCAGTGATTGCTTGAAAAGAGGCTCGGCTTCCAAATATTTACCTTGGGCGCAATAAAGTGCCGCTTGATTGTTCAGAGATATTGCAACCTCAAAGTGATCTTGACCTAGAATTTTTTTCATTATTGATAGTATCCTCTCTTTAAGTTATTATTTCAGCTTTCATTCTTTCATCTCTGTATTAGAAAACTTCTTACCAATATTTATGCCAAATGGTTAATTTTACCTAAGTCCTTATAATAACTTCCTTTTCCTGACAACATGAGCAGCTTATTTTCATTATTCGTGACAGTTTTTGTTCCTTCCATGGGCGATTCCGCACATCTATAGATGAGAGGTAAAAAATGGGCCAAAACATCAAGCCAATAAAACATTGCAGGAAATGTGGGATGCCCTTTTTGACCAACAGCTTAGATAGAGATGTTTGTATCTTTTGCTACGATTGGAAACAAATTCCTAAGGAAAAGAAAGAAGAAGATAAATAAGGAACTGCTTAAGCTTCCCTTGTCAGTCTTGTTTGTGGGAGGGGGGTTTGGACGCTAACCTCAGAGTTCTTAACCTCGCTATTTCTTCATGATAGCCGTAAATATGAGCGCCAGCACTGTAAGCATACATAGGTCCGTTCTTGAGAGATGTTTCACCGGCAACGAACTGTTTTAAAAGCTCTATCCCGCCGAGGTTTGTAGGTAATCCTGCCCACAGATCCCATGACCTGAAGTAAGCGCTTACTGTGAGCACGAGCTCTGAATCAATAGGTACAACTTTAAAATCTAGCAACCTCAGGCATGGTGGATCAAGCTTTCCATCGTTGCCATAGCATATATCGAGGTCGTCAGGTGTTGCTATTTCGATGACAGCTTGATTCGTAAGGGGGGTCTCCCTGAGCATGTCCATAACACGTTCAAGTTGTGTACCGCCCCTTGGCATTCTGTTATGAATCCTGCTTGCATACCTGTAAGTCTCATTCTCAGCCAGTTCTGGATTCATGAGATAGTTTACAAAGTAATCCTCGATATATTCTTTTGTGGTGGGGGTGGGTATGTTTGAGTTAGGTGGCATGGTTGGTATCATATCGTAATAAGGATGCTCAATATACACTGCAATGCCCGGATACTGCAGCCGATAC
>JBGQMP010000290.1:0-2507 GCA_041500685.1 Thermodesulfovibrionia bacterium
CCTCGGCGCAAGCTCTGCCATCGGGTGGTAACCTTCCATGAATCTCTTCTTCTTTGTATTCCTGAGTATCGCTCCCTCTCCCCTCATAGCCTCGCTGAGAAGAAACTGTGGCGCAAGCGGAGAATAAAGACTTGTGGGATGAAATTGTATAAATTCCATATCCTCTAAGACAGCTCCAGCCCTGAAAGCAACCGCCATACCATCTCCTGTAGAGACTGGCGGGTTTGTTGTCCTCGAAAAAATTTGGCCTGCCCCACCTGTCGCCAGAATTGTTGCTTTAGCAAAGAGCGAAATAACCTCTTTACCTCTCAGTATGTATACACCATGACATTGCCCGTCTTTGACGATGAGATCAATAGTAAAGGAAAAGGGGTATGTTTTAACTGACGGAAAAGAACTCACTTTTCCAAGAAGTACTCTCTCGAGTTCCCTCCCTGTTGCATCACCATGGGCATGGAGTATCCTCCTTCTTGAATGGGCAGCCTCTAAGGTGAAGTCAAGTTTTGTTCCCTCTCTGTCAAACTCGGCACCCCACGATATGAGTTCCATGATCCTTTCAGGACCTTCCTCGACAAGTATCTTCACAGCCTCTTCCCTGCACAGACCATCTCCAGCCCTCAATGTGTCTTCATAATGGATGCCAATTTCGTCCTCGTCGCTTAAGGCAACAGCAATTCCACCCTGGGCATACTCAGTACTGCTTTCTCTGGGTTTATCTTTTGTTACGATAAGGACCCTCCCACTGGGTGCAAGCTCTATGGCAGCTCTGAGGCCAGCAACACCACTACCTATGATGAGAAAATCCACTATCTCCTTTTCCAATGAAATACCCTCTTTGTCATTCTGAGCGGAGCGAAGAATCTCCTCTCTCGTTACGGCTCCCCCACAATAACACTCTGAGACATCATAGTCCCATACAGAAAGGATAACGGATAGAATAAGGGAAATCAAGAAATCGTTTTCTATCTTCTATACATGACTTTGATAGGCAATTCGTCTGCTTGCCAAAAGTGTCATAAATATAGTAAAATTATTCTGTCCATCAAGCTGGTAAGCTACAGACTAAATTAATTGGAGGAAGAAAGATTGAAGGAGAAAATTCATCCGCAATATGAAGAGGTCAATGTTGTGTGTGCCTGCGGCGAGACCTTCACCACAAGGTCAACAAGACCTAAAATACGTGTCGATATCTGTTCAAAGTGCCACCCTTTCTTTACAGGAAAGCAGAAGATCGTTGATGCTGAGGGAAGGGTCGAGAAGTTCAGGAAAAAATACCCCAAGAAACAAGCAACAAACACAGAGAAGTAGAGAAAGAAAAATTCATAATCGTTAGTCTTCAGTATGAGACTAACGATTTTTTTTGAAATTCCCATGGAAAACATAGGTGGTCAGGCAGTTATAGAAGGCGTTATGATGAAATCCCGGAAGGGCTGGACAGTAGCAGTCAGGGGACCAAAGGGGGACATTCATATAAAAAGGGAGACTCTCAAAAATATCCCAAGGATTTTCAAGCTTCCCGTCTTGAGAGGCGCGATAGCGCTCTATCAGGCCCTTTCTATCGGTATAAGGGCTATAGAGTTTTCTGCAATAAAGGCATACGAAGAGGAAGACCAAAAACCAACAAACCCCTTTACTCTTGGCTTAACCATCGTGGTTGCCATAATCCTCGGCATAGCCTTCTTCATAGTGCTTCCTTTATATGCTACCAAGCTTCTCGGAGTCTTCTTCCCTTCCGTCTCAAAAAGTTCACTTCTCTTCAATCTCGTTGATGGTATAGTTAGAATAATTCTTTTTCTCGCATATTTAGCCGCCGTCGGTATGTGGAAGGAGATGAGAAGGATATTTGAGTACCATGGTGCAGAGCACAAGGTAATCCATGCATATGAGAATAACAAGGGACTGATCCCAAAAGAAATAAAAGATTTTAGCCCTCATCATCCACGCTGTGGTACAAGCTTCTTGCTCATTGTTATGGTAGTAAGCATACTCACTTTTTCCCTCATTCCCCAGGGTTGGTCATTTACGAATAAATTTCTTTCGAGGCTCATCCTTATTCCTGCAATAGCAGGGGTTTCTTTTGAGTTCTTGAAATTCTCCTACAGAATGAAAAACAATCCACTGATCAACATACTCATACAGCCAGGTCTCTTGCTTCAGAGGCTCACTACAAGAGAGCCTGATGATGACCAGATTGAGGTTGCCATTAGGGCACTCGAAGAGGTTCTTAACATAGAGGAATCGGATGTTCGAAAAACTTAAGACAATAGAAGATAAATACGAAGAACTGACAAAGCTCCTGATGGACCAAGCAGTTTTGTCAAAGCCGTCGGAACTCCTGAAATACTCAAAAGAGCAGGCGGAAGTCCAGCCCCTTGTTGAAAAGATAAGGGAATATAGAAAACTCCTCTCTGACATAGAAGGTGCAGAAGAGCTTTTAAACGGAGGCGATGGTGAACTTCGCAAGCTTGCAGAGGAAGAACTTGATGAGCTCAAAGAAAAGAAACCGA
>JBGQMP010000291.1:0-2493 GCA_041500685.1 Thermodesulfovibrionia bacterium
ATAAGTTGAAGCTTCAAGGAGGGTGGACGAGACAAGATAAAATTAAGAACCCGTTTAAGGATATTGGAGGAGAAGGGGATAAAGGTTATTGTCTCCTTTGGGAAATTAGATGTGCAAAAACGAAGAGGATTATTGTTTTAAGTGAAGATATGATTCTTCTGGATGAAGAGGATGCTCTTCAAATTGAGGGCCTTCCATATGAGTTCATCGTCTTTAACCAAGACCCAGAACACTTTTGGGGTATTAGTGATGTCTTAGCAATATGGGCACAGCAGAAAGAGATGAATGAAATTAGAACTCAAGCCTCTAAGTTACGTAAAGCAAGTGTTTTGAAATGGCTTTACAAAAAGGGAGTGTTTAAACAGGAAGATTTGGATAGATTCTTAAGTCAAGATATTGAAGATATTGCAGCAGGAATTGAAGTAGATGATGATAGTCCAAATGCTTCAGTATTACCTTTACAACCAAAGAATACAGTTGCAGATACAACTGCAGAGATGAGAGAAACTGAAACGGATATGAGGGAGACTCTTGGATATGGAAAGAATCAAATGGGTGAGTTCTCTCCTTTTCATAACAAGACCGCAACTGAAGCACAGATTGTAGAGCAGGCTTCTGAGATTAGGAATGATGAAAGAAGAGATATTGTTGCAGATGTCTTGAGTAATATTGTAAGAAAATGGAATCAGTTCATCTTTAAATATTGGGACGAAGAGAAGATTATAAGAGTTGCAGGCCCAGAAGGAGCACAGATGTGGGTAAAGTATACTGGAGAACAGTTAGTTGGAGAGTTCGACTTCAAAGTAGATCCAGATTCAGGTCTCCCAATGTCAAGAGGTATGCGTTACCAAAGTACAGAGAGATTATTAGAACTCTTAAAGGACAATCAGTATATAGACCAGCAAGGTCTTCTGAAGATGCTTTTAAGACAGTTTGACTGGTTGGACCCAGTTGCAAGTACATTAGTTCAGGAGGGATATGCACCACAAGAGGGAGCTCCAGGTACAACCCCTGAGAATGCTCTAGATATGAGTCAGTTTCAGAGGATGCTACAAGGAACTAACACAGGTGCCTAGACATAGTTTCAAATGTGAAACACATGGATTGTTTGATTTCACTCAACCTTTAAATATGGTGAGAGAATTAGAAGAATGCCCAGTGTGTCATATACTTTCTAGGAAAACCTTCGAAACCTTCTCCTCAGAAAAAGGAGGCGGAATAAGAGTGTTTCAACCTAGATGGTTTGAACATATCTCTCCTGAACCAATTTTTATAAACTCAAAAAAAGAGCTAAAGGAGGTATGTGAAAGAGAAGGGAAGTACAGTCAATATGTTGAGGACTCGTTTAACAGATCGTTTTGATTTAACCCAAAAAGCAGGCAAAGGTAAAAAAACTTGAGCAAGAGATTGACCAGCTTGTTTATAATCTCTACAGCTTAACCGAGGAGGAGATACGGATTGTGGAAGAAAGTGTGGGCAAATAAGAATCTTGCTGGCAAAAATAAAATAGTGGAAGGAATTAGGAACTAAAATGGACAGCCGATTTGAAAACTTAAATATAAATACTGAATTCTACTTCCAATGGCATATCACTGAAAAATGTAACCTCAGATGTAAACATTGCTATCAGGATAACTATACCTCGGTTAATGAACTAAACTTAGACGGATTAATACATATAGCGGACAAAATAGACACCACCTTGAAAAGATGGAATAAAAAAGGCACCCTTTCTATTACCGGCGGGGAACCTTTTGTGGTTAAAGATAAGGTCTTTCTATTACTACACCATATTAGCTCTCTTAAAACCATCCATTATTTTGACATTTTAACTAACGGATGCTTGCTTGACCAGACTGTTCTGGATAAGCTAAAAGAATTTAAAAAACTCAGACGGGTGCAACTTTCTTTAGAGTCAGCAGACCAAAATCTAAACGACCAGATTCGAGGGAATGGTAGCTTTGAGAACACCTTATCTGCTATCAGGTTATTGAAAAAGAACGATTTTCAGGTAGCCATTATGATGACTATTAGTAATCTCAATAAAAATGAGGTTGAGCCCCTGGTCAATTTAGTTGAAAAAGAAGGTGTTGACACCTTCTCTGCCGAACGCTTTATCCCTGAAGGAGTAGGCGTCGGTTTAAAGGTTGAATTTCTAACATCGGAAGAGCTAAAAAATGTATTTCAAAGAATTTATTCTCTAGCTATGAAAAAGGACAAAATTAAAATCTTATTATATCGACCTTTGTTCGTGCTTTTGAATGGGAATGACCCAACTGTTGGGGCAATGTGTTCTGCTGGTACCAATGCTTTGACCATAATGCATGACGGTACAATTTATCCCTGTCGTCGTCTGCCTATTCCAATTGGAAATGTGATGCAAGACAGTTTGTACAAAATTTGGTATACTTCTGATGTCCTATGGAATATCAGAAATTCAAAAAACATCAAAGGTAAATGTAACCGTTGTGATTTTATACCTGTATGTCGGGG
>JBGQMP010000292.1:0-2489 GCA_041500685.1 Thermodesulfovibrionia bacterium
CCTTTTGAAACTCCTTCATTTCTTCATAAAGCTTTTTGAGGACGTCATCAACTTTAACCCAATCAAAACCAACCCTTGCCGCTCTATCCTGAAGTCGATGTGCGCGTAATAAAGACGGTAGTGTCTCAGGGACCCCTTCAAGAATAGAGGCTTGCCGTTTACCCTCGCGCCTTTTCTGTTCTTCCCAGTATTCGAGAACCTCACTTTTCGTTTTGTAATCTGCCTTTCCAAAGACATGAGGATGTCTTGCAATCATCTTTTTACTGATCTTTTCGATGACATCGGAGATCTCAAACTCTTTCTTCTCCTTTGCTATCTGGCATTGAAAGACAATCTGAAACAGAAGGTCGCCGAGCTCCTCTTTTATCTTCTCAGGGTCACCCTCATCAATAGCCTCAAGCAACTCATATGCCTCTTCGATGATGAAAGGTTTAAGCGACTCCCTCGTCTGCTCCTTATCCCATGGACAACCTTTTTCAGCCCTGAGTTTTCCCATAATGTTTAAGAGTTTCTGCAAATCCATAATAAAATCCCCCAAGGTAAAAATTTCATTCCTCTCTATTCAGATATACATATGCTGATACTGAAATAAGAATCAAGGTCAAAACAAATATTATCCCACGGGACAAATCAATATAGACAAGCTTTTCCACATAGTAAATAATGAATGAACCACGATAGGTAAGTGATGGCTCATATCTTTTTCTTAGGCAAATTTCAAGGTAAGTCAGCGGACAGTACCATCCAAATATCTGGAGTAGAACTGCAAAACCGAGGCCAGCTATATGAGATATCTTTAAAAGTCGATACTTCTTTCCTATGAGGGCACCGAATATCAAAAAAACAATCCATAGAAAATGGATAAGTACCACAATATCCGCTGCTATCCTGTAAACCATTCCTGCTAAGCCGCACTATACTCTTCCCTGTTTACAGAAAAACCTATTCAGATCAACTCCGATTGAATCTGCTGCTGCTTTCCAGCGTTCACCTACTTGAATATCAAAGATAATGTTGTTATTCATGGGGGCGACTAGCCAGCTGTCCAACATAAGCTCGTACTCGAGCTGCCCAGCAGCCCATCCTGCATACCCAAGAGCAAAGAGGGACTTTTTTGGCCCTTTCCCTGCTGCAACATCAATCAATACCTCTTTCGTTGTAGTCAGGGCAAGACCATCACCCACCTTTATCGACGTGTAGTAATTGCCCTCAGGTCCATAGAGCATATATCCCTGCTCTGGCTTAACAGGGCCGCCATAGAATACCGGCAGGTCTACGATACTTTCTTTTATATCAAGCCAACTGATGAAAGGTGCAAAGCTATTCAGCAGGACTCGATTTATAACAATCCCAAAGGCACCGTCTTTCGTGTGATCACAGATTAGAACAACAGTGCGTTCAAAGTTTGGATCTTTTAATCCAGGAACGGCTATTAGAAACATGCCAGTCAGATTTTTGATATTGATATCATTCATTTTCTATCCATCTCTTTTTGCATCTCTTGATTTCAAGCCTTGCAAGTTTATCACACCTCTCATTTTCAGTGTAACCATCATGTCCTCTAATCCACTCCCATTCAATCTCATGAATAGTTGAGAGATGAAAGAGTCTCTCCCAGAGGTCACGGTTGACCACCTCCTGCTTCTGGGCATTCTTCCAATTGTTTTTAAGCCATCGAAAGATCCATGATGTGATACCCTGAACAACATAATTTGAATCTGTAACAACTTTAACCTTGCATGGTCTTTTAAGAGCTTCAAGTGCCTTGATAACCGCCGTGAGTTCCATACGGTTGTTTGTCGTCATCGGGGTACACCCAGATAGTTCCTTTTCTTTCCTGTTAGACCTCAAGACAACGCCATAAGCTCCTACGCCTGGATTGCCGCTGCAGGCACCATCTGCAAAAATTTCTACATAGGGTTTCTTAACTTCTTTTAATCGGGAAGTTTTGTCCGAAGTTAACATCATGCTAATCGTCTATCCAGGAACAATCCTATCTTTCAAACAAAATCTTTTTAAAATACTCTACTGTCTTTTCTATTCCTTCCTCCAAACTAACCCTTGGCTGCCATTCCAATATTTTCCTTGCTAACGTGATATCGGGACATCTTCTTATAGGGTCATCTTGAGGGAGAGGTTTAAAGACTATTCTTGATCTTGAATCGGTTACCTTTAAAACTTTTTCTGCTAACTCGAGAATGTTGATTTCAGAAGGATTGCCAAGATTAACAGGTCCGGTAAAATCATCCGAGGTACCCATGAGTTTTATCAGACCGTCGACCATGTCACCAATGTAACAGAAACTCCTCGTCTGACTCCCATCTCCATATACAGTAATATCCTCGCCCTTCAATGCCTGGATGATAAAATTACTCACAACCCTTCCATCATTAAGATGCATTCTCGGTCCATATGTATTGAAGATCCTTGCTACCTTTATTTTTAGTTTGTGCTGGCGGTGATAGTCAAAGAACAAGGTCTCTGCACAG
>JBGQMP010000293.1:0-2471 GCA_041500685.1 Thermodesulfovibrionia bacterium
CAATACATCATCCATGATCATTTCCATGTACTTCTTGTTAGGGTCACCTTCAGGGAGCTTATCATAAACCCTTTTTGCAAAACCTCCGATAGAAGCAAGAGGATTCCTAATCTCATGTGCTACCTCATCCATCATCTTTTCCAGGGCCTCTGATTTTTCCTCTTCGACTAATTTTTCGCGTGCTGCTTTGATCGTCAGTAATGATTTGACCCGTGCAGAAAGCTCTTTGTAATCGAAGGGCTTTGATAAATAGTCATCAGCCCCGATTTCCAGCCCCTTTACTTTATTCTCGACCTCGCCTTTTGCGGTAAGCATGAGAATAGGAATATACCTTGTGTTCTCATCTGCTTTGAGTCTTCGGCAGACCTCATAGCCATCTAATTTTGGCATCATGACATCAAGGACAATTAAATCAGGATGGTATTCTTCGACCTTATGAAGAGCCTCTTCACCGTCAAATGCCTCTGCGGTATCATATCCCTCGGCACGAAACCTCTTTCTGAGAAGTTCCACCGTGTCTACTGCGTCATCAACAATCAGTATCTTACTCTTTCTCTCCTCCATAGATGCTCTCCCACCTGCCCTTCAGATAAGACCTTACCTGATCAGGTAACTCACGGATGTTAATGGGCTTTGAGATGTATCCTTCGCAACCTGCCTCAAGTGCCTTTGCCCTGTCCCCTTTCATTGCATGAGCAGTTAAGGCCACAATAGGGACCTCTTTAAATTCCTCCCGGGACTTCAGCCTCCTTGTAACCTCATACCCATTAAGTTTGGGGATAGAAATATCCAGCAGGATAAGGTCTGGCTTTTCTCCCACAGCCTTTTCTATTGCCTCTTCCCCATCAGTAGCCTCAATGATCTCATAACCCTTGTTCTTTAATACCTTGACTACCAGTTCTCGGCTATCCTGATTATCGTCAACTACCAGTATTTTCTTTGGCAAGTCTTGCCTTATATCTTCCACCTTCTCTTTTACCTGCTCACCTTGCTAATTGTTTCCTTAATTTCCTTCAGAAGGTCTTCTTTGGTAAGCACTCCCTTGTTTAAAATCCCCTGTATCATACCGTTCAAATCATCAATCTCTTTTTCCGTTAGATCTTTGTGGGTAAGGATGATAAGAGAAATATCTCTGACCCCTTCTGCTGTCTTGAGGTATTCAACAACATCAAAACCACCCATCTCTGGCATCGTCAGATTTAAGATAATAAGGTCAGGCCTGAATTCATGGATAGATTTAATAGCATCCTTGCTATTATAAGCCGCTGTTACCTGATACCCTGTCTCCTTCATGACATTCCCTATCGATCTCACTGTATCTGGCTCATGATCAACAATTAAAATCCTTTTTACCTTCCTTGTCTTTTCAAGGTTTCTGAGTTTTCTGAGTAAAACCTCCTTTCCCACTGGTTTTAACATATACTCTGTTGCACCGAGACTGAAGCCTAACTTCCTATCTTCAACGATAGAGAGTATGATTACAGGGATATCCTGGGTTTCAGGAGTATCTTTTAACTCCCGAAGTACCTGCCATCCATCCTTTTTGGGCATTAAGATATCTAAGGTAATGGCAAGAGGCCTAATCTCTTTTGCTTTCTCTACTGCCCTTTCACTACTGATGAGGCCAACGACATTGTAATCCTCTCCTAAATATTTCCTGATGATATCAATAGCCTCTGGATTATCATCTATTGCTAATACAGTCTTTTTAGTGACTTCCTTCCCTTTTAGCGATTCAGCTTCTACAGGCTTATATTCCTCTTCTGCCTCGAGTAGAAGGCTTTTTATGACCTCACAGCCCTTACAGAAATCCACCTTTTCTGGATAGGCAGCTATCTTCATGCCCGCACAATGGGTTCCAAGAATTAGCCAACATCTGCTTTCTTTACCTCCATAGGCAGGACAGTTGGGTTGCCCGCAACGCACATATTCCCAGCATCGTATTGGTTCTCCAGCATATTCAGGCTCTTTCAAAAAAGTCTCAGCGGGCATTCCAAAATAATCAGCCAGGGCTTCTGCTATTCTCGGTTCTATTACTGGCTCAGCAGGCTTCTCCAGTATCTCTTTCTTCAAAGGAAGGGTAAAACAGAATCTGCTACCCTCCCCATATTTACTCGTTGCCCAGATCATACCTTTGTGCAATGACACCAAGCCTCTGGTAATACTGAGGCCGAGGCCAGTGCCTTCATACTCGCGGATAGTTGTTAGGTCTACCTGGACAAACTTATCAAAGATCCTGCCGATATCTTCCTCCTTTATCCCTATGCCTGTGTCCTCTACACAGATCTCCGCAAATATTGGTGGCTCTCCAAGTCCTACACCCCGCTCAGAGAGTTTAGCGCTTATGGTAATTCCTCCCTGATGGGTAAACTTAGCTGCATTGGATAAAAGGTTTATCAGAATCTGCTTAATTCTCTCCTCATCTCCATAGATAAAAGGTAATGCCTCATCAATAGAAACAGTAAAAGTAA
>JBGQMP010000294.1:0-2443 GCA_041500685.1 Thermodesulfovibrionia bacterium
TACCCCTTCCCGAAAGAGAGCATGAGGGGGATGACTAAATATCACTGCTTTCTAAAATATATATCTTATGTTATAGTGATACGTTATGATATTTTTTCCCTCCTCAAGAAAAAGGATGCATCTCTTAAAAAGATTTATTAATTAATAAGGAGAATCATGAGAATCTCGTTTATTGAAGCAAAATCCCCTGGTAACAATATTTTTAGTAAGTTTCCGATTCCGAGGCTTGGCGCAGTCCTGCTTTCCACAATGTTGAAAGAACGAGGCTACGAGGTAAAAGCCTTCATCGAAGATATTGCTGCCCCTGATTGGTCCTATATTGAAAACTCTGATATTGTCTGTATCTCCACCATTACTTCCACTTCCAGGAGAGCATATAGGATTGCCGACAGGATCAGGCGAAAAGGAATCCCCGTTGTCATGGGAGGTGCTCATCCCTCCTTCCTTCCAGAAGAAACAATGGAACACGCTGATTACGTAGTGCGAGGAGAAGGAGATGTGACGCTGCCCGAACTCATTGATTATCTCGAGAAAGGGACTCCGTACATCACTTCAATAAAGGGCCTCAGTTATAGAAACAATGGCAGCGGTGTTATCAATAATCCCCCGAGACCTCTCATCGAAGACCTTGATATACTCCCTTTACCTGACTTTAAGCTTGTTCAACACTGGAAACCGTCTAACATCTATCCCATTTCAACATCAAGAGGATGCCCCTTTAACTGCAAATTCTGTTCTGTAATCCAAATGTTTGGAAGAAAATACCGGTTTAAATCTGTCGAAACCCTAATGGGGGAATTAAAACACATTAATTCTTTCTCAAAGGGTAACAAGTTTTTTGTTGATGACAACTTTACTGCAAACAAGGAGCGGACAAAGGAGTTGCTCCGTGCGATGATCGCTGAGCGTATTAGTTTTAAGTGGTCTGCTCAGGTGAGGACAGATGTGGCGAAAGATGAAGAACTTTTACGCCTTATGGCAGATTCAGGCTGTGATACCGTTCACATAGGTTTTGAATCCGTGAATCCGAAAACCCTTGAGGCTTATAACAAGAAACAGAACCTCGATGAGATTATAAACTGTATCAGGCTGGTAAAAGACCACGGAATAGAAATCCACGGGATGTTTGTGTTTGGCGCTGATACAGATACAGTAGATACCCTCAAGAAAACAACAGACTTTGCCATAAACCATGGTATTGACACAATACAATTTTTGATGCTTACCCCTCTACCTGGCACACCATTCTTTTATGAAATGAAAGACTCAGGCAGGCTCCTCCATATTGACTGGAGCAAATATGACGGCCATCATATTGTCTTTGAACCTTCCCTCATGAGCCCTCAAACTCTCCATATCGAAAGTCTCAAGGCAATGGGGAAATTTTATTCGTGGAAATATATATTCAAACACCTTGCCCATCTTGATTTCTTCCATGTAGCAATCGGGTTATACGGAAAGAAGGCTGTAAAGAGAGCACTTGATGAAGCCAGGGACTATCTTAATTCTTTAGGAGAGCGCAGAGATCCTTACCTCTTGGACATTGGTTAGTTAACCCCTATTGGGATAATATTCAAAATAAATTCTACGCTTGATTTTCCTGATTGTTAAGCCAAGTTCTGATTTTCTGATATTTTGATATATAACCCTGATTTTACAATTGCTGATGCTTTATTCATAAACCTTAGTTTCAATTCTGACTTTCTTGACATAAAAAAGCTCGCAGGAGCCGTCACCGCTATCCGTACGTTTCAAACTGCTATTCCACCAAAAATTCTCTCCCTTATAGCGGCCTTTCGCATTGACTAAAAAGCCTTCAAGGAGTACTTTTTGCTTCTTTTTAATTATCTTTATAGCTTTATGGACATTTTCATCGGCTAGAATGATATGGTTGTTTGAGGAATGAGGTATTACAAAGGAATTATTGAACGGACTCCCTTCTTCATATTCATAAAAGTACCACCTATCACTCTGACTGTACGTAATGTATTTATCATATTCTGGTTCTGCCAATTTCCCCCAGGCAAGAGCAATGTCAACAGGTGCAACCTCTGCACGCCATCCACCGTGATAGGATTTCCTACTCACCACAATTGCAGCTATCTTGTATTGAGCAACAGGAGTAATTGTAAATTCACCGTCTTCATTCTTTATGATAATAGGTTCATTTGAAGTATATTGAATCTGCAGTGGCTCTTGAGAAACATCAATCTCACCAAACTCTTCACCTGTTACCTGAGGCCTATCGCATCCGATTACAAGAGATAGAAGGAGGATTGAAAAAATCAGTGAGATGGTTATATTTCTAATCATGATAGCAATGACAACAACTTATCATAAGTCAATTATATATAAAGCAGTCCCATTCCTTTACCAGGATGATAAGCCTTTCTTATTGCCCTATTGATAAACTCCTTTGCTCTTCTGACGGATTCGAGGGGAA
>JBGQMP010000295.1:0-2441 GCA_041500685.1 Thermodesulfovibrionia bacterium
GCACAAATAATAGCTCCCTCGACATATAGTGGCAATTACATAAGCAAGAGCGATCATCCATACTGCTAAAAACATAGCAGAACTCATGGATGTAAAAGGTTGTACCATTAGGCTTCTCGATGAAAAGAACGAGACCCTCCAGATCGTTGCTGCATATGGTATGAGCAGGTCGTATCTTGAAAAGGGCCCTGTCCATTTAGAGGACCATCCTGTTGATCAGAAGGTATTGTGTGGGGAATGTATAAGTACAAAAGATATACTGGCAGAACCACATGTGCTCTATCGTGAAGACGCAAAAAAGGAAGGCATAAGGTCTGTGATGAGCTGTCCCCTTACTGTGCAGGAGAAGTCAATTGGTGTTATCAGGATTTATATGTCAGAACCTTATGATTTTACAGATGAAGAGACTCAGAGGTTAAAAGTCCTTGCCTCCCTTGGAGGTATTCTGGTAGATAGGGCAAGGATATGGAAACAGATGCAGACCCTTATAGAGATATCACGCTCTATAGGTTCAACCCTTTCCCTGAACGAAGTACTTGCCAAGATCGTTGAAAATGCTACAAAGGCTTTCGGTTTTATGGCAGCATCCATAAGGTTGCTCGATGAGGAAAGGAAAACCCTTGAAGTAAAGGCAACGTATGGTCTCAGTGAGTCATATTTAAAGAAAGGGCCTATTGAAGTAGAAAAAAGCCTTATAGATGTGGAATGCATAAAAGGGTGTGTTGTAACTGTTCCAGATGTTTCAAAGGATGGAAGATTGCAGTATCCTGAGGAGATAATCAGGGAGGGCATAAGAGCAATACTTTCAGTGCCATTAAGTATCAGGGGGACGGTTATAGGTGTCCTGAGGGTCTACACATCCAATCCTTATTCCTTTTCCTTCTCGGAGATAGATTTCCTTTCTGCGTTGGCAAGTAGTGGTGCTATAGCCATAGAGAATGCACGTCTCTTTGAACATATCAAAAGTGAGTATGAGGAATTAACGAGTGACGTCTGGAAGTGGTATGACTGGGGCAAGCGTTTTCCGAAGTTCTAACCTTTTAATCCCAAAGGATTCATTCTTCAATTTCATAGATGCCCTGAGGTCTGAATACCGTGTCTTTGGACCTGTTAGAGAAGGAAATTATGCGGTCTTTCGAGAAATATCCTCCTCGGCTGATCTCTTCATGGAGTACAAAACTACGATGTTATCGCCTGGTAAAATGTTTATTTACAGGCCAAGAGAGGAGATCCTGAAGTTCAGGATGGAAGTTCCTCTAACAATCGAGGAGATTACGCCAGCGATTGAAAAACAGGTTGTTGTGGGTATTCATCCCTGTGATATTAATGCAATTCTTTATCTGGACAGAACATTCCTCGGTACCTTTGTAGATCCCTCCTTCAGGGTGAGACGAGAAAACACCATCCTCATTGGCCTTAACTGTATGCAGATTTCGGAGAACTGTTTCTGTTCATCTGTAGGTGCAGGCCCTTTTCTCAAGGCTCAATCAGGATACGATATGGTCTTAACGGATTTTGGTAAGGATTATTTAGTAGAGCTGAAGAGTAGCAGGGCTTCTGAACTGTTCATTATAAAAGGCAAAGAAGCAGGCCCCGATGAATGGAGAGTCAAGTCTGAGAAAGAAGAATCAATTCTGAAAAGTTTTAAAAAGGTTATTGACATTGACGGGCTTGATGATCTCCTCGTGAAAAACCTCGATCATCCTGTATGGACAACGACAGCTGATGAAAGATGCCTTTCCTGTTCAAATTGTGTAATGGTCTGCCCTACCTGTTTCTGCTATGACCTTGTCGATGAAATGAGTATGGATCTTAAGGAGGTAAGGAGAATAAGACAATTAGATGCTTGCCAGGATTTGAGGTTTGCAGAGGTTCATGGTGCAAATTTCAGGCTGAGAAGGGCATCTCGACTCAGGCAATTTGTAATGCATAATTTAAACTACATGCATCAGTACGGCACGATAAAAACAGTTGGGTGCGGCAGATGTATCACATGGTGTCCTACAAAGATCGACCTTACTGAAATGGCAAAAGAGATTCAGAGGAGTCCAATCCATTGAAAACTCCCTTTTTACCCTTAAGAGCAGTTATTACATGCATACAAAAAGAGACGGAGGATGTAAAGACATACAGTCTTTCCCTTAAGGATTCTTCATACAGTGCAAAACCAGGCCAGTTCAACATGGTTGGTTATCCGGGAGTTGGAGAAGTGCCCATTTCTTTGAGCTCGATTATATCTGAGGGCAGATTCCAGCATACCATCAGGGCAGTTGGAAGGGTAACTAAGTTCATCGAAAAGTTCAAGGAAGGTGATGGGATCTATCTTCGAGGACCTTATGGTTCATGCTGGCCTTTAGAAAATGCTACAGGAAAAGACGTACTCCTTGTTGCAGGTGGTGTTGGCTTTGCTCCATTAAGACCTGTGGTACAGGAAATTATGA
>JBGQMP010000296.1:0-2435 GCA_041500685.1 Thermodesulfovibrionia bacterium
CAGTTTATCTCAACAACATCCTCTCGTGTGTAAGAATGAGGGGAGCGCATAACGGTGACAAGCACTTCGTCAATCTCTTCCCCTGTTAAGGGGTCTTTTATATGGCCGAAGATTATTTTGTAAGAACCTATAGCCTCAAGGGATTTATTTTTGGGTGAAGTAAAGATTTTTTCAACAATCTCTATCGAATCTTTCCCGCTCAGCCTGACAATGCCTATCCCACCTTCACCCAGGGGGGTAGATATAGCAGCTATGGTATCATCTGTAAACATTTCTGGTTCTTCTCTCAAAAGGGTTCGAGGATTCAAAACAGTAATGCGTTATACGTAAAGGGTAATGAGTTAAAGAAATACACATTACGCATCACGCTTTACTTATTACGCCTTAAACTTGAACCCTTTAAACGCTTTACTTAATAGTATAACGCAAATATATCAGGGGATTATGAGGTAGGTTAAGAGGCTTTTTTTAGTTTCCTATTCACATAAAGCTGCTGAGAGATGCTGAAGACGTTGTTCATGAGCCAGTAGAGGACGAGGCCAGATGCAAAGTTCAGGAACATAAAAGTGAATATGATTGGCATGAACATCATCATCTTGTTCTGGGCAGGATCCATGGATGTAGGGGTCATTTTCTGCTGGATTATCATAGTGGCACCCATGAGTATCGGTAAGGGACCTACAGCAAAACCTCCAATTAAAGGGAGCCATGCTGGAATGTGTCCAAAAAGTGTGTCAGGTGCTGAGAGGTCTTTTATCCAGAGCATAAAAGGTGCTCCCCTCAGTTCTATAGCTATAAGCAATATCTTATAAAGAGCGAAGAACACCGGGATCTGGAGGAGTATGGGAAGACAGCCACCAAGAGGGTTTACCTTGTATTTCTTATAAAGCGCCATCATCTCCTTTTGCAACCTCTGCGGGTCTTTCTTAAATTTTTCTCTTACCTCAGCCATCCTCGGTTGTAGTTCCTGCATCTTCTTCATTGATTTCTGACTTTTGTTAACAAGGGGTATAAAGGGGATTCTAATTATTGTGGTGAGGAGGACGATTGCCCACCCGTAATTGCCGAGGAATTTAAAAAAGAGCTTTAGTGTCCAGAAAAGAGGCACGGCTATTATCGAGAAGAAACCGAAATCTATGATATGTTCGAGCCCAACCTTAAGAGCTTTCAGTCTGTCATATTCCTTTGGCCCTGCATAGAGGATAAAGCTGTTTGTACCAGATCTGCTCTTGAATGCAATAACAGGAGAATCCTTCATCTTCCAGACCTTTGCCTCCTCAACTTTTGCAACAGGAACAAGGGCTGCGAAGAAATATTTATCTTCTTGTGCTATCCACTTTAGATCATCTCTGTAGCTTTCAGCTTCCTTCATTTTAGGCTCGACTCTTTTCGTTCCTGTAAGGAGCACAGGCCCTATATGGGCAGATCTGTCTTTTCTTTCATGGATGCCGAAATCAGTGCCAAGGGTTATCCAGTAGTCAGTGAGTCCCGAGACCTCATCTTTAAGATCAATCCTGTAATCATCGTTATGGAAGGTATATGTCCTTCTGACAGAAAATCCCGAATCTGAATATTCAAAGGTAAGGGATTCTGATTTCTTGTCTTTATCGAGTTTGACATCTTTCCTGGAAGTAGAGAAGTTGGCGTCTGAGAGATCAAAGTCTTCTTTTGAACCTATGCTGAGAGGAGGTTCTAAATTCTGACCCGTAAGGAGCATAACATTTTTACCCTCTTTATCCTTGTATTTCTTGATCTCATAGTGCTTAAGTGTTCCACCTCTGGTTGTAAATACTGCTGAATAGAATTCAGTCTCTACCTTTATCTCTTTTTCTTCAGAGGGTGTTTTTTTAGGAACAGGGAGTTCAACAGGCTTTGCAGGTGCAGGTTCTTCTTTCTTTGCAACCTCCGATTTTTTCTGAATTTGTCCAGGTTCAGGTTTCATAAAAAAGTGCTGATAGAGAAAAAGGATTAGAAAGGAAAGCGCTACGGCAATAAGGGTTCGCTTTTCCATTATCGTTTCACAGGATCATACCCACCGGGATGAAAGGGATGACACCTCAGTAACCTCCTCAGAGAGAGATATAACCCTCTCATGGCTCCATGCCTCTCTATGGCCACAATCGCATATTCAGAACAGGTTGGAATAAACCTACAGTCCGAAGGAAGCACAGGTGAAATGATAAACCTATATAATTTTATGAGTGTTATAAAAACTTTTTTCATTGTTAAAATACCTTGTTGTCATTTCGTGCCTTTGGCCCCCAGCATGAAATCAGCTGAACGCTCAGTCGAACCATTACTTCGGTCGTTGGCGGTTAAAAAGAAGTTCCTTTGGCTTATGAAAAGTAAAAAATAATGTTGAAGAGAAGGTGCCCCCTCCTTGAAGACCGCCTCAAAATCCCGTTTTGGTCAAGGGGCTCAAAAAATTTTTGAGC
>JBGQMP010000297.1:0-2432 GCA_041500685.1 Thermodesulfovibrionia bacterium
GGACCTTTTATAGAAATTCTCGGGACGTATAATCCTTTGAAGGAACCGTCCGAGGTTAAGCTGGATGTAGAAAAGGTAAAATATTGGTTGCAGCAGGGAGCACAACCTACTGATATTGTTAAAAAGCTTATACAAAGGGCTGGTCTATAGACAGTCCAAAACTCGAATGGAGGTGGGTCATGAAAGACTTAGTAGAAAGGATGGCGAAGGCTCTCGTAGATAATCCTGAAGAGGTTAAAGTTAACGAGGTTGATGGAGAAAAGACAACGGTTTATGAGCTCAGGGTTGCACAAAGCGACCTCGGAAAGGTTATAGGCAAACAGGGAAAGACTGCCCGTGCCATGAGAACTATACTCAGTGCATCAGGTACAAAAATAGGCAAGCGCTGTGTACTTGAAATCCTCGAATAAGAGACAGTCTTAAGGGCTTAGTCCCTCACCCCAAAATGACAAGCAGGAAGTGGGAAGTAGGATTCCTTGCTTCCCATTTTCAGTTTCAAGAAGTGTATAATTCTTGAACTTCTAAAAGATGAAATTTGAAATTATTACAATTTTCCCTGAAATGTTCCATGCTTATCTTGGTGCCGGGGTCATTAAAAGGGCACTTCAGAGTAAGTTGATCGAGGTACGGATTCATGACCTTCGCGATTATACAAAAGACAGACACAGGATCGTTGATGATTACCCTTATGGCGGAGGTGCTGGCATGGTTATGAAACCCGAACCCTTTTTTGCTGCTGTTGAGGCATTGTGCCCGGAAAGGGTAGAAAGAAGAGTTGTTATGATGAGCCCTGCTGGTAAAAAATTTGACCAAAAGATGGCGGAGGAAATTTCACGAGAAAAGAGGAGACTTTTCTTTTTGTGTGGACGATATGAGGCCATAGACGAAAGGGTAAGAATAACCCTTGTTGATGATGAAATATCCATAGGAGATTATATTTTAACTGGTGGAGAATTAGCTGCCTTAGTTATAATAGATGCTGTTGCACGATTAATTCCTGGTGTGTTAGGAGATAAACGTTCTGCAGAGGAGGATTCATTTTCAAGCGGTTTCTTGGATTATTCTCATTATACACGTCCTCCGGTCTTCAGGGACATGCCGGTACCAGAGGTCCTGCTATCTGGAAACCACAGAGAGATCCGACGATGGAGAAGAAAAGAGGCCTTACGACGTACATTAGAAAGAAGACCTGAGCTTCTTGAGAAGAACAGTCTCAGTGATGAAGATTATAGATTAATGAGTGAGTTAAGGAGGGAATTGCCATGAGCTTACTTGGAGCTGTTGAAGAGGGCTTTAAGAGAAATATCACAGATTTCAATATCGGGGATACTGTAAGGGTTTCTGTAAAAGTTGTAGAAGGTGACAAAGAAAGAATCCAGCCTTTTGAAGGTGTTGTAATCGCCAGACGCGGAGGTGGTACAAGAGAGACCTTTATGGTGAGAAAGGTATCCTTTGGCATTGGGGTCGAGAGAATCTTTCCCCTCCATTCTCCTGCCGTTGATAAGGTCGAGGTTCTCAAAAGAGGTCGTGTAAGAAGAGCCAAGCTATATTATATAAGAGGCAAAAAGGGCAAGGCTGCAAAGATTAAGGAAAGGGAAAGAGAACCAGGATGGACGACCTCTACCAGTATGACGAATCCTTAAGGGGAAAAGGATTTTTAAGGATAGCTGGTATTGATGAGGCCGGAAGAGGACCGCTCGCCGGCCCTGTTGTTGCAGCAGCAGTTGTTTTTTCAAAAAGCATAAAGATTGAAGGACTCAGAGATTCTAAAAAAGTACCGGAAAAAGAAAGGGAAATTCTGTACTCCGAGGTATTACGTTTCTCTGAAGATGTTGGCGTAGGTATTGTTGGGCATGAAGAAATCGATAGGTTGAATATCCTCAGAGCTACGAGACTTGCGATGCAGTATGCCGTAGAAGACCTTTCCAAGCCTCCAGATATACTCGTCATTGATGCCCTTTCTTTGCCTTCAATTCCCATAAAACAGCTATCAATCATCAAAGGAGAAAGCATAAGCGCCTCTATTGCAGCTGCCTCAATCATCGCAAAGTGCGTGAGGGATAAAATCATGCTGGAATACCATCGGCAATATCCACAATATAACTTTGAAAAGCATAAAGGTTATTCCACGAAAGAACATCTCGACATGATAAGACGCTACGGTCCCTGTCCTATTCACAGAAAAAGTTTTCAGAGGGTACTGACGTTAGAATTGCCGTTTTGAAAGCCTTAATGACACAGAAAATTTTTTCAGCCGAGATTACACAATGACGTTATAAAAATAGCAGTTTGTCACCCTGAACTTGTTTCATGGTCTCTTGTTTAGAGATTCTGAAATAAATTCAGAATGACAACATACATCAACTTGTGATGCGGTTTACATTTCTCTAAGGAAGGAAAAACATGTATTTGTCCATCTCACAACTTGCGTA
>JBGQMP010000298.1:0-2426 GCA_041500685.1 Thermodesulfovibrionia bacterium
CACTTCCCTCGAATATACAATAAAGATATCTTGCTTCAGTACTTCCCACGGCAATACCTCCCAATTACAGGATTTTTTCACCATCCTCCTGCCTAGACCCTCTAATGACCTCTTTTTTTAGCAGCAGAAATTACACCCATCTTCTGTGCTTTGGTGCCGCAATTAGGGCAAAATTTTATATCATTCCAGTACTTCCATGTTGTGCCGCACTGGGGACACCCTATAGTTAAGGGCTCGCCACAATCTAAACAATAATCAGTACTCCCTGTAGCAACACCACACTTTGGACATTTAAACGGATTTGCCATAATTCTCATCCCCCTTCAATTTTTTTAAACCCTCTCCTATACCTTTCTCTTCTGCCTCTTTCTTCCACCTTTCGGGATTTATCATCTTATCTAATACCTCATCTACAATACTGTCCAGCCCATCCCTTACGGATTTAACCGACTCAGTAACCCCCTGTTCCTTTTTTATCTCCTCAATAGCCACATCTAAATCCATCAGGGCTTCTCCGAGCCTCTCCACCTCTTCCTCAGATAGAGTGCCTCCTTCCATACGCTTTATTGCCTGAAGATTGAGGGCATCTTTAATTATCTCTACTAAGGCAATGACTAAACCCAAAACCCCGTGTTTTAGATTGTCTGTATCAATGTCTATAGGCATCTGTCGCTTCGCTCCTTTGTCAGAAATCAGATAACAGATAACAGAAATCAGAAAACAGATGTCAGAAGACAGAAGTCAGAAGACAGATTTTTCTGTTTTCTGTTATCTGATTTCTGTTTTCTGTTATTACGCCTCCGATTTGAGTGCCTTGGCTTTGGTAGCAGATATCCAGCCACACCATGGACACCCGGTACTTATAAGTTCTTCTACTGGCACTCGTTTGTTACATTGTGGACACTCTTCCTTACCTACCATAGCCTCTTTCCAAGCTACAGTCTCATAATTGGTACCAGATGGAAACTCCAAACCATATTTGGCAGCAGTCTCAAACGAAGCCAATGCTGCCCGAACCTTGATACCCAGAAGCTCCACCCCAGCAATAGATATAGTGATATCGGCATTTATCACCAGACCTTTATCCAAAATACGGTCTATGACATCAACTAAAGTACCACCTGTATCCCTTGTCGCCTCCATTACCATTTTCTGCCTCCTTCGCTTTACTTAGTTTGTCATTGCGAGGAATGTAACAAGCCTGCCCCCCCATTTTCATGAGGGCAGGCTCTGCGAAAGCAGGGGAAGCAATCTCATTAGTGTTGAGATTGCCACGTCGCTTCGCTTCTCGCAATGACTACTCTATTTAGCCGTGCACTTAGATCACTCTTTTTCCATTATATCCATACGCCGACGCATGGACTTTCGTTCAAAATTCAAAAGGTTTCCATCTTCATCAAGAAGAACTTCATATAAAGCTAAGATATCCATCTGATCAGGAATAGACCGCTTCTCCACCATCTCAATAGATATATTCCATCCTTTTTCATCTTTGGTAACCCCTACCGTAGAAGAAGTGGCCAACCCGGTCAATTTACTTAACTCTTTACGTGCCTTTTCAATTAAAGTTCCTAATTCCTTTGCCATTTTCATTCCTCCGTTTTTTTTATTTCTTTTAACCTTTGTATTAATTCTTTTTCTATTTGACTGTAATCCTCTTCGCTGATCTTACCTTCTTCTAAGAGCATTTGAAACTCCTTAAGTTTTTCTATAACTCCTACTCTGGTTACCAGTCGCTCTTTATCAACTTCATTTATTATCCCCTCAAGTACTTTTTTTGCTAAATTGAAGGGCAGCAACAATAAATCATCAATAATAAAAGCCATTTTCTATGCCCCTTTAAAATCCTTTTAATTTAATATTAACGAAATTATAAGGTGGAACAGGACCGACATACTTAAACTTCAATTTATTCTCATATTTTTCGGCTAATTCGTTCACTCTTTGATCAAAATCTTTTTCTTTATTTTTATTCACTAAGAAAGAGGAGTTAAGGAGCATTTTGATGCCTATGGGCTGGTTAAGACGGCTATCAGCAGCTATTTCCTGAAGAGAACTATAAATTTTTTGGACATATTTCTTTTCCCATTCCTTAACTATGGATTCAACTAATTTACCTACCTTAAGCTTGGTGTTTTGATCATCATGACCTGAGGAGTCAACTATTTTCTTCTTAAATTCTTGAAAGTCTTTACCTCTACTCTCCATCTCTTTAACTACAGCATCTTCTATCCAGAGAACTTTTACTCCTAACTCTATTTTACCCTTAAGCATTTTTAATTCCCGCTTAAATTCTAAATAGTTTTGTTTTAAAAGTTCGGCTATTTTCTCTTCATTCTCAACAACATAGCCTATGGAACCCTTGACGTGGAAGGTGGTTTCCCACCACAACGGATAGTACCAGCCGGACGTGGCCTCGTACTTGG
>JBGQMP010000299.1:0-2421 GCA_041500685.1 Thermodesulfovibrionia bacterium
GACCCTTATCTGTTCTTGTTGATGTGGAGGAAAAACATCAATGATACGGTTAATTGTCTGTGCAGCTGAATTTGTATGGAGCGTGGCGAGGGTTAAATGGCCTGTTTCTGAGACGGTAAGGGCTGCCTCTATTGTTTCGAGATCGCGCATCTCCCCTATGAGAACTACGTCAGGATCCTGTCTGAGGACATATTTCAACGCAGTTTTAAATGATACAGTATCAGCAGTGACTTCTCTCTGGTTGATCAGACATTTTTTGTGTTGATGAAGATATTCTATCGGGTCCTCTACTGTTATGATATGGGCATATCTCTCTGCGTTTATCCTGTCGACCATTGCAGCGAGTGTTGTAGATTTGCCGCTTCCCGTTGGTCCAGTAACAAGGATGAGCCCCTGAGACTTTTTTATAACCTCATTGATGACCTCTGGTAAACCGAGTTCCTTAAAGTCCCTAATTTCAAATGGAATAGTTCTGAATGCTCCGGCAACAGCGCCCCTCTGCATGAAGATATTTGCCCTGAACCTGCTAACACCCCTGATAGCAAAAGAGAGATCAAGCTCATTATTTTCCTCATATTTATGTTTTTGTGCATCCGTCAATATGCTGTAACAGAGAGCTTTTGTATCTGCAGGGGTCAAGGGCGGGTGATCAATAGGCATGAGCTTTCCATCTATCCTCATCCTCGGTGGACTTCCTGTTGTTATATGAAGGTCTGAAGCTCCCCTTTCTATCATCATCCTGAGTAAGTCATAAAGAGTGGCCATAATTCCTCCCTTAGGGTTTATAGTTCCCCGTTATTCTTTTTAATCTTATATCCTAAAACTGATTTCATTTCTTCAATCTCCAAAGGTAATCCTCAACACCTCTTCTATGGAGGTAACGCCTTCCTTTATCTTAGTGAGACCACTCAGCCTCAGGGTCTTCATGCCGAGCTTGACAGCAGTCTTCTTTATCTCATCAGATGATGCCCCTTCAAGAACAAGCTCCTTAATCCCAGACTCAACTGGCATAATCTCATAGAGTGCTATCCTTCCTTTATATCCAGAACCATTGCATGCAGGACACCCCTTGCCCCGGTAGCATTTTACAGTCTTTACCTCCTCCTCCGAGAATCCTATTTTTATCAAGGCTGCTTCTGGTATATCTTCCTCCTCTTTGCACTTTGTGCATATCTTCCTTACAAGCCTCTGGGCCATGATAAGGATAACCGATGCTGATAGAAGAAAAGGCTCAATACCCATATTCAACAATCTGCTTATGCTGCTTGGGGCATCATTCGTGTGCAGAGTACTTAAGACGAGATGACCTGTAAGGGCCGCTTTGACTGCAATCTCTGCTGTCTCAAAGTCACGAATCTCTCCGACCATAATGATGTCTGGGCTTTGCCTCAAAAAAGACCTCAGGCCCGAGGCAAAAGTGAGCCCAATCTCTTCTTTCACCTGAACCTGATTTATCCCCTGGAAGTTATACTCGATAGGGTCTTCGACAGTCATTATGTTAATTCCAGTTTTATTGAGGTAATTCAATGCAGAGTAAAGGGTTGTTGTCTTACCACTCCCCGTTGGTCCTGTAACGAGAATCATGCCGTACGGCTTACTCAGCCCATCCATGAAATCCTTTAAGGCGCCCTCTTCAAATCCGAGTTTTGTGAGGTCTACCTGGAGGTTTGATTTATCAAGGATCCTGAGAACTGTCTTTTCACCGAAAAGGCACGGTAGGACCGAAACTCGGAAGTCTATTTCTCTTTTCTTGTCGAGTCTCAGTTTAATCCTTCCATCCTGAGGTAATCTTCTTTCCGCAATATCGAGTTTTGCCATTATCTTAAGCCTCGATGTTACAGAATCTTTAATCTTTTTGGGGAGATTCATTGCTTTAAACATTATGCCGTCAACCCTGTATCTTACCCTTAGGGACTTCTCGTAAGGCTCTACATGGATATCACTTGCACCTATTTTTATCGCCCTGATAAGTATCCCATTGACAAGCTTAACTACAGGTTCTTCTACCTCCTTACCCAACATGTCTCTTTTTTCGGTAACGACCTCTATGCTATCGAGGGCATCTCCGACAAGTTTGTCAAATTCATCAACATCAACCATTGGACCATCATCAACCGGATTTAGTCCAACTACACTAAATTCTTCTTCTTCGGAAGATATATAATTTTCAGTCTGCAGTACCTCTGGGGATGTATACGTCTCAGCCTGAAGCACTTTTTTGTTTTCTGCCCCTTTCGCCGCAACAAGGGCCTCACCATAGCCCATATAATGGGTTGACAGGGCATTAAAGATTGAAGATTCACTCGACACAACAACCTCAACATTGTAACCCGTCCTGAACTTTACGTCATCAATCGCAAATACATTAGAAGGATCAACCATGGCAATCGTTAAGGTGGCACCAACCCTCGCAACAGGCAC
>JBGQMP010000300.1:0-2389 GCA_041500685.1 Thermodesulfovibrionia bacterium
GCTCTCCCAACTGAGCTACAGCCCCAAACCGTTATAAAATAACACATTATTCATTGCCATTGTCAACATCATGGAGTAACCACTTGATCAGATCAAAAAGATTATTTCTGGTTATCCTGCATTTACTATTCGATATATTAACTATAATCGCGAAATATCCTCACAGACGGTGACATATCGTATACGATTAGATAGCAGAGAAGAAAAAGACCGGGCTCAAGTTGTGAAAAAACTTTCAGAGATGAATGGGGTGGAAGAAATTAAGTGGGAAAAGAGTGATGTGCCTTGATCTGCATAATAGCCTCAATCAGCTGCCTCTTCTGACGATGCTTTCCTAACCCCTTTTAGTCCATAAATTCTACACACAGGGAGGATAAAGTATTCTCGCTCATTCTCGGTCGTACCGACCTCCAAGGTAAATTCTGTCAAAGACAGAATTTAAAGCCGCTCAAATACTATATCCTCCCTGATTTGATGAATAATATAGGTTAAGCAATCTCTTTCATGATCAAATCTATGACTTCTGGTATTTTCTTTTCAATCTCCGGTGTCAGCTCCGTACCAATCGTTTTGATATCCTTGGGCACGACTCCAAGCAATATGGTTTCGGGGTATTTCCCCATGAGATAGAAGTCCTGCAGTATCTCCAAAAGATGGAATTTCGCAACATCTGTTGCGTCATCCCATGGGATTGGCATTTCCTCAGGCTTCAGACGGACTAACGTTCCCGGTTTATCCCCGGTTCGGAATACATCTATAACGACGAGTTTATCTCTGCCCTCGATATCATTTGGGACCAATGAAGCAAACTCACCAACATCCATTAATTCTACGTTCTCAGGCAGTTGCATTTTTTCCATGGCTTTAAAGACATGGGAACCGAATGCTGCATCAGTTCCAAAAGGATAGCCGGTACACAAAATCAAAATATTTTTTTCGTTTTTTCCCATGATTATTTATCCTTCTCCTTATCATATGTCAACTAAAAGTTTATGGTCTGTCATGCTGAACCCCGAAGAGATTCTGAACTTGGTTCAGAATCTCTTCGGGGCAGGCTTGTTTCAGAATCTGGAATCAATACGTTATGAGACTCTGAATTCAGAGACCCTGAACCAAGTTAAGGGTGACATAAACACATCAACCTTCTATTCTAAATACCTATGGCATTTTTATTTACTGGACAGAAAAATATTCCGAGTACACTACTTCTCTTTTGCCTGAAATTCTACTATCTTTGATTCCTCTTTTTCCATAAAAGCTTTGCCATTGAAAACCGCACCCTCAACAATAGATAACTTCGTCGTAGAGATGTCTCCTGATACCTGTCCCTTGGATTTTATCTCCACAATCTCTTTCGCCTTCAGACTACCTTCAACCTTGCCACCAATAATGATGCCCCTCGCTGCAATATTACCCTTGAGAGACGCCTTTTCACCGAGGATTACCCAGTCAGCATTCACATTTCCATCCATGGTGCCGTCAATCCTGAGAGTTCCTTTTGTATCCATATCACCTTTGAAATTCGAATTGACTCCTACAAAGGATTCCAGCTTTTCCTTATTCTTGTGAAACATTACGACCTCCCTTCTCTATAGTTGTTAGGGTTGACAGGATTACCATCCTTCCATATTTCGTAATGCACATGAGGACCTGTAGTGTTACCAGTGGAACCGACATAACTGATTACATCGCCTCTCCTGACTTTCTGTCCAACTTTTACAGTATTTATTTTGTTATGGGCATAGAATGTTGAAAAACCAAAACCGTGTTCTAACACAACAAGATTTCCGCTGCCCCCATTCCAGCCTGAAAAACTTACGATGCCATCTGCCGTGGCCCTGACGGTGTTTCCAGGACTCGTTGCTATATCGAGACCCGAATGAAACTCTTCAACACCTGTCCTTGGGTGTTCCCTTTGACCATACTGGGAAGAAATGGTGCCTTCAACAGGTATTCCCTTCGGGGTTGCAAGATAAATGTCCTTTTGCAGATTTAAATAATTCTTTATTGCAGTTACGGTTTTGATTGTTTTCTCAATCTCCTGTTTTAGGTTCTCCATATCGATTGACCCGCTGTATGATGTATCAATATTCTCAATGACCTTTTCTTTTGAACCGAGGGAAAACAATCTCCTGAACTCCCTTTCAGCATTTTTGAGTGACGACATCGTAACCTTCAATTCTAAAAATTGATTTGTATAATAATTCAGCTTCTTTTTCATCGCATGGTATTCAAAGGCATCTACAGCGACAGAAAAAACATAAAGAGTCCCGATAAACCATAATATGATCGATACCAATATCCCTATCGAAGGGATCTTGAGGTTCAATGGTCTTTTATTGCTATGAGGGATCAGCATTATTGTTACAGGGGTAAAAGCCTTTTTACA
>JBGQMP010000301.1:0-2384 GCA_041500685.1 Thermodesulfovibrionia bacterium
GCCCTCATGAGTTCAGCAGTCCTCTCATCCACTCTCTGCTCCAGTGTCCTGTTATAGTCCTCCATTCTTTCTTTTGCCTCTTTTAACTCCTTGTTGGCCAATGTGAGGGCATGATAAGCCCTGTTCCTGGCCTTTATAGTCTCCCTCAGTCCATTAATAGTATCGACCAGATGTCGATCCGAGACCCCTTTTTGTTTGCGGAGACCGAGGATTTGGGAGAGGCGGCTTACCGGAGATAATCTATCATATGTAATGTCCATGATAAAATAAGGGGCCTTGAATATCTCCCCTGTCTTCAGGAGTAGCCTGTCGTCCAATCGAACAGTTTCGGTAATTAGAATGGCCTCCCGTTGATTTTTAGACCATCTTGCAGGTCCTGCCGTTACCTCGGCGTATTTTCCTAAAAAGACATTTTTCCCGTTTACCATCTCCGGTTCCAGCAGGATCTTTTTGCCTACAATCCTGCGCCCGTCATCAAAGGGATCTTTGATTGTCAGTACATCTCCCTCCATCCTGGCATCAAGACCATAATCAGCGAACTCCTGTTCATTGTTAAACAGGAGCTCAGGGTCATAGGGATTGAGAGGCTGCCTTATTAAGGCTCGACTGAGCCCCCAGACGGTCGGGATGCAGGAGATCATGCCCCGCCTGTAGGAGTCAATTATGTAGTCTTTTTCCACGACGATATCGTCGTGATATGTGACCTTCAAGATTGCCCTGTTTTTCCCTGACAACCTGTCATATGTGGGCGGTTTGACTACTTCGATGTCCTTGGTGTCGTTGATGTTGCTGTTGAAGAAGGGTATCCTCATGAAACCATCGTTTGGGCTGGCAAATACCCCGGCAAAATATTCGAACCGACCCCAGGAATGCAGAATGGCACATGAGGCGCCGCAATTAAAATAGAAGTATCTCTCCCCGGAGATATCTTTTGCCGTTCTGAATATCCTGTGGAAGTTATCATAGGTAGTCCATTCATCCTCGTTCAGGAAAAACTCTTCCGGAGTTTGATATCTGTCAACGGGATAGGGGAGCCCGTCAAAAAGGTTATCAAAGCGGCCTATCCTGTCAATCAGATAGGTGACTATTATCTTGATATTACGGTTGCTGATGCAGTCTATACGGCTCATGCTCTAGAACTCCTGTCTCCTGACTTCTGCCCTCAATCCTGATCACAAACCTTTGAACCGTAGAATGTTGAACAGGGAATGTTCAATGTTGAAGTTTTTTCTTCACTTCGAAATTCTACAGTTCCTTGTTCATCATTCAATATTCTCTTTTTTAAACTCTCTGCGCTTTGCGCTCTTCCCTTGACTCCTCGAATCCTCGACTCCTAGAATCCTTGACCCCTCTATTTAAAAGTGGTCCAGGGTTCGAGGTTTCAAGGATTCAAGTGTTTATTCTCTAATGATCTTATTAATGTCTTAAGCATGCTTTCAACCTCATTGATCTCACCTAAGATAACTTCAATTCTATCTCTGTCTATATAACCCAAATCTCCGGATAGCATCATCTGCGTTTCCAATTCGCAATTTGATCCATAGGCAATATATAAAGACCTGATATAATCTGCTGTGGTCTTGCGTCCATAGCCTTCTGCGATATTTGAAGGAATAGATACAACAGCCCGCCTTATCTGGGAGGTCAAACTGTATTTTTCATCCTTCGGAAATCTCGCGGTTATTCCATAAATTTCTAAACATAGTTGATAAGACTTTTGCCAAACCTTTAATTCTTTGTAATTTTTAAGCATTTCACTTGACGCCTAGACCTCTTGACTCCTCGACCCCTTGAATCCTTATTTAATTATCCGTTGATAGGTTCCGGATGAAGCTGTTCAACATCTTTTTAACCTCGTCTATATTTTCATTAAGCTCACAATATGTTTTTACATCAATGTACCCAAGATCATAGGCAAGAAGAAGCTGGTATTCCGCTTTATTCGCAAATGCTGCTGCAATGATCAGGAACCTGGGAAATTCCCGTATACTTTCTCTTCCACAGCCTTCGGCTATTTTCGCCGATACAGATGCCGCGGAACGACGAAGCTGGGCAACGAGACCGAGACGCTCATCAGGGGGAAAAGATGCCGTAATACGATAAATCTTCAACACCCACTGATGGGCCCTGCTCCAGACCTTCAATTTTTTAAAATCTCGCATAATCGCTATCTTTCGTATCCTCACAATAATAGGAAATGATGCTGCAACGAATATGCCACACATACAACATGCTGATATTGGTCATTTAATTAATATGACACCGGACTCTATGCCCGGCTTTTTATGCATGTATGAACATATTTTTATTCATGTCTTGAAAGAGGCATTTATCAGGCTCGGCTTATTGGATTTTTGACCTTGACATAAAAATTGAATATTATA
>JBGQMP010000302.1:0-2376 GCA_041500685.1 Thermodesulfovibrionia bacterium
ACAAGATTTTATTCTGATACACGTGACCGTAGATTTCACCTTTTGTGTATTCCTGAAAGGGCTGGCAGACCACATGGGAGGGCTTTAAGGTGTCGATGGCAGGGCTTTTCATCACATCTGCCTCCTCAAGCGAAGAAAATTTATGCAACTGGTGAGTAAAGTGTCATCGATTGGAAATGTCCTGTATGTAATGCACCGAAGGAGAGACTCGAAAAGATAAGATGAGGAGGCATAACATGTCAAAGACAGAAAAAAATCTTCAGGAGGCCTTTGCAGGAGAATCACAGGCAAACAGGAAATATCTTGCCTTTGCGAAGAAGGCAGAACAGGGAGGGTATAAGCAGATTGCAAAATTGTTCAGGGCTGCTGCCGAGGCTGAAACAGTCCATGCACATAACCACCTGAGGATACTCGGTGATATCAAGAGCACGAAAGAGAACCTCGAGGCAGCAATAAGCGGAGAGTCCTATGAATTCCAGAAGATGTATCCCCAGATGATGGAGGATGCAAAGGCAGAAGATAAAAAGGGTGCGCTGCAGAGTTTTCGCTATGCAAACGAAGTGGAAAAAATTCATGCAGAGCTTTACCAAAAGGCCCTCGAAAATCTTGGCAAAAACCCAGAAGTTGATTATTACGTATGCCAAGTCTGCGGTAACACCGTTGAAGGAGAACTACCAGATAAATGTCCTATCTGTGGTTCTCCCAAAAAGATGTTTAAAAGGATTGAATAATGACATGCTTTTTTGGCAAGATTAATTTCATAGAAAAGGTGAACAGAGGGCAAGAAAAAACTCAGGGAGTCAGAACCAGATGAAGATAATTGCATTTCTCGGAAGCCCAAGGGAGAATGGCAATACAGAGCTCCTTCTTAAAGAGGCAATAAGGGCAATAGAGGATTCGGGATTTCAAGTCCATGTCTTTAACCTGAATAGCATGAGCATCTCACCTTGCCAGAGCTGTGGAGGATGCGAAGATACAGGGATCTGCGTCTTTGAAGATGATATGGCCCAAATACATGCTGCAATCAGGGAGGCTGACAGGATAATCCTCGCCTCTCCCATCTATTTCTTTGGCGTGAGTGCCCAGGCAAAGGCAATGATAGACAGATGCCAGTGCTTCTGGTGCGAGAAGTACCTCTTGAAAAGACAAATACCTGAAGGTCCTTATGGGAGGAAAGGACTTTTACTATTAATAGGTGGACAAAAGAGAGAAATCGGTATTCAATGTGCTGAGGCAACGGCAAAGGCCTTTTTCAGGACTGTTAGCGTTCCTGAACATGAAACCCGGGGATATTTAAGTGTTGATGCAAAGGGTGCAATTGTCAATCACCCAACAGCATTGAGCGATGCCTATAGGGCAGGTAAGAAACTCGTTACTTTAAACAAATGAGGAGGTAGAAATGGTTTCAAAATTACCGGATCAGTATGTAAACATTAGAAAGAGGTTTAGTAAATACTTCGATGCCTTCGATAACCTTGGCAAGGCTGCAAGGGAATCAGGCCCCCTTAATCAGAAGACATCTCACCTCGTACAGTTAGCAGCTTCTGCAGCCGTAAGGTCAGAGGGTTCTGTTCATTCCCATACGAGGAGGGCTTTAGAGGCTGGTGCGAAACCTGAAGAAATATACCATGCATTGATCCTGCTCACAAGCACGATAGGGTTTCCTACTGTATCTGCTGCATTGAGTTGGGCTGATGACATCATAAGGAAAAAGCGTTCAAGGAAATAATTTCATTGATCGCTATCGCTAACTCTATCTCTATCACAATCCCCGTCACATCCGTATTTCCCAACGAGGGGGACAAAAACGCAGGGGGTATGATACTCTTCGGAGAGCCTGCTCTCGGATTTTTTGACCTTTAAGAGTTGTTGTGCAAAACGCTCTCCAACAGGGGCGACAATGATACCCCCTTGGGATAACTGCTGGATAAGAGGCTCTGGAATCCTTGGGGTTCCGGCTGTAATTATAATCCTGTCAAAGGGAGCCTCCTCTGGCCATCCCAGGGTTCCATCGCCAACCTTAACATATACATTGTTATATCCGAGAGAACGAAATCTTTCCTTTGCCTCTTTCGCAAGTAATTCAAAACGCTCAACGGTATACACTTCTTTTGAGAGCTCGGCAAGGATTGCAGCCTGATATCCTGAACCCGTGCCTATCTCCAAGACCTTCTCATTTCCCTTCAGTTCAAGCAGCTCTGTCATGATTGCGACCATATAAGGCTGTGAAATTGTCTGCCCTTCACCAATCTGAAATGCCATATCCTCATATGCCTTATCTTGGATGGATTCATCAACAAAGAGATGCCTTGGAACCCTTCTCATTGCCCTGAGGACTCGCTCATCCTTAATCCCTCTCGGTATGAGCTGAGTTCT
>JBGQMP010000303.1:0-2367 GCA_041500685.1 Thermodesulfovibrionia bacterium
AGCTCATCTTTCTCAGGACCAACTACAACCCTCCCCTGTCTTATTCCTCCAAGAAGAAAGAATACAGCACTCTTTATGCCTTCCTTTTTTGCAACGACGTTAATATTTCCAAGAATATCTTCATGGTCTTCGAATCTTGCAATGACAACTCGTCCTGTCTTACCAATTTGATACTTCATAGGTCCTCCTGAAAATAATTTTCTTTTCTGTTGAATTCTTACTAGTGTCAACTAAAAGTTTAGTATATGTCATGCTGAACTCGTTTCAGCATCTCAAAATCAATATCTTACGAGACCCTGAATCAAGTTCAGGGTGACAGAGACTTATCTACCTCTTCCAGTGCAATTACGACGGTAATTCTGGAATCGGATACCCATGTTCAATCCTCCTTTAATCTTTCCTGCACAAATTCTTTTAAGACTGAAGAAACTTTCTTTATTGTCTCTTCTTGTGGCAATTGAGAAACAATTTTGTCTATATAATCCCTTTCTGATAGCAACCGAAAAGAGGGTTTGAAATGGATGTCATATACCCATGATAGCTGCATCAGTTTAAAATCATTCGAAGTCTTTAAATGTGATAGAGAAGCTATCTGTCCTCTATAAATGCTTGAGAGGACTTCCTCGGAATATTCTGTTGTATCCGGAAGTCCAAGCCCTACGGCAGAAGCCCTTTCTTTCTCAGGAGTTGCATAATAGTCTATAAATACCCGCCATATATCCAGTTTATCTGCGTCCTTTATCAATTTAATAAAGAAGACTATATTCTGGTTCTCTGTCTCTGGAATCAAAAAAGCATTGTGGAACCTCACTGCCTTGATAATCAATTCCTGTTCCTTATCGGGAAGATTCTGGAGAATCTTTTCTTCGATGAGTGTCTGAGCGCCAAGAAAGCCATGATTGACAGATTTACGATCTCTGAAGGTCTTGTATTTTGCATACTGTGGGAATCTTCCTATGTCATGGAAAAGTGCTATAACCTCAGCCAACATCATATCTTTATCGCTGAGATTCAAGTCCTTGGCTATCTCTATAATGTTTTTACATACGTCGAAGGTATGTTGTTCCTTCAGAGAAATATTCTTTTGATCCACAACATTTGATGAATAAAAGGATTTCATGTAACCAGAAAACCAGTTATTGAAAAAGATTAAATCATCCCTGGTCATGCTTGATCTCCTAAAAGGATAATAGCAACATTAGGGATAGAAAAAGACATAACCGAAATATCTTTGGGCGTTCCCTTTGTGATTTTTTCATCAGGATAACCGAGTCTTTCACATACAAACATGATAGGTGATAAGCCACGAGTGATGGATGACGAGATGAGAACTTTTGCAATCTCGGCAGGGTTATTTTCTCTGTCTGTAAGGATTGCTATTTTCTTGTGTCTTTCAAGCAAAACAGGAATGTCCTTCATTTCATACTTCGGACTTCTTCTCTTTGCGGGGTCTGGACCTCTGTGAAGACTCATGAGAAAGGCATTATCCCAGGGTTCCTTTATTCGCGAAAATGCCATCTGGATACTCGAAAGATCTGGTATAATCTCCGCCCTATCCTTCCCGAATTCATTGATGACTCTTCTTCCAATACCAAAGAACAAAGGATCTCCTGAGGCTATGATAGTTATGTTAGGAATTTTTTCCTTGCGCTTGGTTACTCGAGACTTTATGAATTCGATTGTCTCATCCACTGTATCAATGACAAGGACTTTTTCTTTCACCTTCTCAAATTCCCTATATCTCTTGAATACCCCGAAGAGCCTGCTGGAGGAAAGGATAAACTTTGAGTTATAAAGAATCTTCCGCTCCCGTTCATCGAGAGGTTTGTAGCCAATTCCTATGACATAGATTTTAGCCATCAAATAATTAATGCGTCAGAATTGCTTATTCCGAGACGCGTAAGACATCATTTACCTGCTCTTTAATATCGTCTTAAAGAAGACCGTCAGGTAATCTGCTCACATCGCGATAAAGGAACACAGGGCCGTCTTTGCAGACGAACTTACTGCCGTGCTGGCAATGGCCACATTGGGCTATGCCACATTTCATCCTCCTCTCGAGGGAAACATAAACCCTTCTATGGATGAACCCTCTTATGAAAAGTCCCCTTGAGACGAAGAGCATCATAATCTCAGGTCCACAGATAAAAGCAAAGGTCTTTACAGGATTGAGCTTAGCCTTGTCTAAGAGCTGTGTTACAAGGCCAACATCATAATCCCATTTCATATGAGGAGGAACTTCATCAACCGTTAAGAAAACTTCAATGTCTTTTCTCCATATATCGATCTCATTCATGAAGAGCATATTATCAGGACTCCTCGAACCATAAATCAGTGTGACTTTTCCGAAAGCATTCCTCTTTTTCA
>JBGQMP010000304.1:0-2351 GCA_041500685.1 Thermodesulfovibrionia bacterium
ATCACTGAACTGCGAGATTTTAAACTTGGCGTAGGCTTCAAATGCATTCGTGCTGTCAATATTGCTGTTATCTGCCCCAGTCAGGTATGCATACCCAATGCCGATTTCGTCATTTTCCCTTCCCCACAATTTACCATTTATATTGATGCCTCCGGAATAGGCCGTCTCATGATCTATAACTGCAGCATCATTCTGCCAATCTAACCTCACAAAGACACCTATAATTGAGCTTAACTGCTGATCTGCGGAAATTCCGAATCCTTGCAGATTCTCTTTGCCTGTTCTATCCCAGTTCTCAAAACTCTTGCTCGTCGTAAAACCATAGAGCCTGTAATTACCTTTTCCCATAGGGGTTTCAATTGCATATCCAAGTTGCAGGGCATAGTAATTATAATTTCTGTCTTCATTTTCTGTATTCATCATTAGACCCCTTATGGAGAGATTCGAAACATTGAGTTCTGCTACACCGCCGATATCATAGGAAGGCAAGTTTACATTTTTATTGTTCACAAATATTTGGTTCATAAACTGACTGGTCTCGCAATTAGCAAAGTTATTATCATCTATGTATCTTGTAGCATCTATGATACCGCCTGTTATCCCTAGTGATACCTTTTCAGAGAACTTAAATGTATGCTTGTACCAGGCCTCAAGGAGATAGTCTCTGTTCCTGCCATTGATGTCTTTCAGATCATCTTCGAGATCGTCTGCATAGGGGACTAAAGAAAAGGGATTGTTCTTGTTCAATCCATTCCCAGCCGCAAAACTCAACAAAACCTGAAATTCATCAGTATTTGAGGGATGATAATTCGCACCGAGATCCAGAACAACCGCACCTCCATCTTTATTATCCACCCCCTTGACATCATAATCGCCATACTGGTAAACACCCGTTAACGTGCCGTTTATGGATATTTTTTCATTGACATCATAAGCTGAAGCAGTAACTGATGTTGTAACTAATAACAAAAAAGCACCAAGGATTTCGATTCCTTTTACCACCAAACACTTTGAGAATTTAACTGACATATTTAATCCTCCTTTTGATTGTAAAACAAGGATAATGTATCTCTCGAAACGAAGTGAACAAAAGACAGCATTTCATTAGACGATGTATACCATGGATTATCCTTTCCCGCGGCAAACAAAAAAGCCGCGAAAGCTTTTTGGGTCTGCGACCCTTTTTCAAGCCTTCGTGGCTTTAGATTCTGATTTCTTTTTACCATAAAGGTCAGACAATTGTCAATCTAATTCTTGAGCACGATAAAAAATATCGTAAAATAGGATGTGCTATTAATTGAGCTTTCTTTTTCATTGAGAATAGGCATACAATTTGCGAAAATATGGTTAGAATGAGCCTAAACCAATTTAAGCTTTACAATAATTCTCATCCGTATAGGCTTGGGCTGTTTTTTTCCATTCTATGCATTACGCTCTATATCAATATCAGCCTCCTCTTTGGGATTTCGGGTCTTAAAAGTTTTGCCTCTCAAAGTGCCTCGAAGGAGCCTGCAGAGTTTAGTCGTAAGGATAGAGAAATAAAGGTCAAAGAACTTACGGCTAACGAAGAACCCTGTCAGATAGTGAGATCTACCAAGGAAAAACTATTTTATGATATATACTGGCTTGGTATCTATGCAGGAAATGCAGTCCTTGAGGCTGTCAATGATAAGGGCGTGTTAAGGATAACCTCACGAGCCAACTCTGCTCCTTTTATTTCGACCTTTTATAAAGTGGAAGACTATGCAGAAAGTTTGATCATAAAGGGAAGGGCTACTCATTTCAGGATTAAACAGCGTGAGGGTAGATACAGAAGTGATAAAGAGACAATATTTGACGAGAGTAAAAAGAGGATTACCTACTTCGATTACCTAAAAGGCAAAAAGAAGGAATATACCCTTGACGGAGTGTTATGGGATGTTATTTCCGGGTTTTATTATCTGAGGGCGCAGCCTCTCACGATTGGGAAGGTTATTTATATTGATGTCTTTGACAGTGACAAGTTGCTTAAGGCTGAAGTGAGTGTCCTGAGAAAAGAAAAGATAAAAATTTCTGGCAGAGGCGAAGTAGATACAGTAGTTGTGAAGCCAGATCTTAAATCTGAAGGACTATTTCATAAGAGAGGTGATGTGTTGATCTGGCTTACGGATGATGAAAAACGGATACCTGTAAAGGTCGAAACAAAGGTTCCCATCGGAAAGGTTGTTGCAGAGTTAAAAAATGTAGAAATTGAGAAGTGAATGTATGACGCATCCCCATTAAATTCTAGCATTTCTTCATGAGCGAAATGATATAATTTATATTTAAATAAAAACGTACCTTATTTACGGAGGTGGGAATGTTAGTCATTG
>JBGQMP010000305.1:0-2350 GCA_041500685.1 Thermodesulfovibrionia bacterium
GCATAATTTCACGCTATTATCATATATTTTTAACATTTTTGCATTAAAAATATATGAGATATTATCTCCTCCTTTGGTCTTTCAGGGGCTTTTTCATTTATAATTGTTTATGCTCATAAGAATTAAGGATAAGGTGTTGGCTGGCGAAAGGATATCCAGGGACGATGCAATCAAATTATTCGAGACTGGCGATATCTTTTTCCTTGGAAACCTTGCCTCACATGTAGCTGAGAAAAAGAATGACAAAAAGGTGTTCTTTATCAGGAACAGACATATCAACCCAACAAATATCTGTATTAACCGTTGCAGATTCTGTGCCTTTAGCCGTTCAAAAGGGGAAGAAGGCGCATTTGAATTAACAATCGATGAAATCATTGAAAAACTTCAGCCTTCACACTTTACGCCTCACGCCTCACGCCTTACGCCGTATCGGGAGGTTCATATCGTCGGAGGGCTTCACCCTGACTGGCCATTTGAATACTACTTAAATATGCTTTCAGCGATAAAGAAGAATTTCCCTGAGCTGCATATAAAGGCCTTTACTGCTGTCGAGATAGATTATATGTCGAGAATAAGTGGCCTCGGTCTGGAAGAGACACTTCTTGCCCTGCAAAAGCATGGCCTCGATGTAATGCCAGGAGGAGGTGCTGAGATATTTGACAGTAAGATAAGGAACAGGCTCTGCCCGGAGAAGATTTCCGGGGAGAGATGGCTTGAGGTTATGGAGACAGCACACGGATTAGGGATTAAGACAAATGCAACGATGCTTTACGGACATATTGAAAACTATGAGCACCGTGTTAACCACTTACTTACCTTGAGAGATCTTCAGGACAGGACAGGCGGCTTTCAGGCATTTGTTCCTCTCTCCTACCATCCGAAAGGCAATGAAATAGGTGGCTCTTTTTCATCGGGCATAAATGACCTAAAGACTATCGCTGTTAGCAGAATAGTTCTCGATAATTTTGATCATATCACCGCTTACTGGATTATGCTCGGAGAAAAGATTTCACAGATTTCGCTCCTCTTTGGTGCAGATGACCTCAGCGGGACAGTTATTGAGGAGAAGATTACCCATTTCGCAGGCGCCCTGTCAGCCGAGTCAATGACACCAGAGGAGATTACACATCTGATAAGGATGGCAGGAAAAGTTCCTGTTGAAAGGGATTGTTTCTACAGGCAGATCGGAAGTGGGGAAAACTAACCGTCTTACGAAAGAAGAAGGTTTGAGGCTGCTTAAGAAGGCTGATCTGCTTGACCTCGGCCGGATGGCTGATGGAATAAGCAAAAGCTTACATCCTGAAGGCATCGTCACTTTTATCATAGACAGGAATATTAACTACACAAATATCTGTATCAACAGATGTCGCTTCTGTGCCTTCTGGAGAGACGAAGACGACCCCGAGGCATATCTCCTGGAGAAGGATGAGCTCCTCAAAAAGATTGAAGAGACAATACAATTGGGAGGCATACAGATACTGCTTCAGGGAGGACTCAATCCCAGACTCGACATCGGCTATTTTTTAAACCTCCTGAGGGAGATAAAAAACAGGTTTGATATCAATATGCATGGGTTCTCACCTCCTGAGATCTGCTTTATGGCGGATAGAGCTAATCTTACCATACGGGAGACGTTGCAGCTTCTCAGAGATGCAGGGCTTGATTCTATTCCGGGTGGAGGTGCAGAAATTCTCTCTGACAGGGTAAGAGAGATAATCAGTCCAAAGAAGATCAAATCCAAGAGATGGCTTAAGGTAATGGAAGAGGCACACAGACTTGGCATGAAGACAACAGCTACCATGATGTTTGGAAGCGTCGAAAAGGCAGAGGATATCATCGAGCACCTAAATGCTATCAGGAGCCTTCAGGATAAAACGGGTGGTTTTACAGCCTTTATCCCCTGGAGCTTCCAGCCAGGGAATACAGAACTCAGTAAGTACGCATCACGCATCACGCATCACGTATCACGTATTTATCCTGCTACGGCTGTTGAGTACTTAAGGATTCTTGCCATCTCGAGAATTTATCTCGACAATATTAACAATATTCAGGCTTCGTGGGTCACACAGGGTCTTAAGCTTGCCCAGGTTGCCTTGAGGTTTGGAGCAAATGATTTTGGTTCCACCATGATAGAGGAAAATGTTGTAGCATCAACGGGTGTGAGTTATAGGGTCTCAAAGGAAGATATTATACGGGCGATCAAAGATGCCAGCTTCAGACCGGCACAGAGGAATACATACTATAAAATCGTTCAATATTTTTAGAGTGTTGGTATGACACCTTATACCTGGTAAAGGCAAAACAATCTTCCTTGGGGAAGACAAGGGATATTTCGAAGACACTCACGGGA
>JBGQMP010000306.1:0-2348 GCA_041500685.1 Thermodesulfovibrionia bacterium
ATAAAGGAGGCCGGAGAATCCATAGATAGGGTGAAGGATGAGGTAGCAAAAGACCAATACAGGCTCAAATACCATTTCATGGCTCCAGCATATTGGATTAACGACCCAAATGGTCTAATATACTTTGGTGGTGAATATCACATGTTCTACCAGCACAATCCCTATGCTCCCAGATGGGGGACGATGCACTGGGGACATGCGAAAAGTAAGGATCTTGTACACTGGGAACATCTTCCCGTAGCGCTTGCTCCAAGTGAGGATTATGATTTAGACAAAAGGGGAGGCTGTTTTTCTGGAAGTGCTGTTGATGATAAAGGCACACTCGCCATTGTTTATACAGGAGCTGTAAGAAGGGGTGGTAAGTTAGTACAGTCTCAATGTCTGGCTACCAGCACTGATGGCATTATCTTCGATAAATATGAAGGGAATCCTGTTATTCCAGAGCTACCAGAAGAAGGATCTATAGACTTCAGGGACCCCAAGGTATGGAAGCATGATGATAAATGGTATGTGGTTATCGGATCATGCAAGGACGGAAAAGGAAAAGCTTTACTGTACTGTTCGGATAATTTGAGAAAATGGGATTATATAGGGGTGCTTGCTGAAAGCGACGGCTCCTTAGGGACTATGTGGGAATGCCCCGACTTCTTCCCAATAGGGAATAAATATGTTCTTATTTTTTCACCTATGGGAATGATGGGAAAGAATACCTATTACGTTGTGGGAGATATGGACTATAAAACAGCTAAATTCACATGGGATATTTTAGGAGAGGTTGACTATGGTTTTGATTATTACGTAGCCCAGTCATTCTTGGATGGAAAGGGCAGGAGGATAATGATAGGCTGGATTAATGTCTGGAATTGGATGCCTTGGTGGAAGGGCTTCGGTTTCACAGTAGCCAAAAACTGGTGTGGAGCTATGTCGATACCCAGAATTGTAGAGCTGGACGATGACAGGCGTCTTAGGTTCCAACCAGTGGAAGAGCTGAAAATACTGCGTGATGTTCACTTCGGGTTGAAAAACACCGAAATAAAACCTGGTGTAAGAGTTCTGCCTAAAGAAGTAAGCGACAATTGTCTTGAGATAATGGCAGAATTTGAACTTAAAGACTGTAAAGCTAAAGAGTTAGGATTAAGTCTGAGGTGTTCAGTGGATGAAAGTGAGGTAATAGAAGTTTCATACAATATAAAAGCCAGTAAGTTGTGTTTTAGCAGGAGAAGATCTGATTTTGGCAGTGAAGGTCTAAAGACTTGCAAGCTAAAGTCTGCTGGCGGCAAAACTTTGAAGCTTCATATCTTTGTAGATACTTCCTTCCTGGAAGTATTTGTAAATGAGGGACGCGCTTGTATGACAAACAACATATATCCCCAATCTGAGATCAGGGATATTGATATATTCACCCGGGGTGGAAAGGTTAAATTGATGTATCTTGATCTATGGAAACTTAAATCAATATGGTAAAAAAGATAGGTTAATAAATCTAAACTATTTTTCATGGAGGCTTTTCAATGAGCAACGGTTCAAGTAATAAATTCAAAAATGCAAAAAGAAATATAGGTGAGAAAATTAAGCAAAAACTTCCCTGGATTCCTGAAGACATTAAAAACGGGGAATCCAGGATATTCCTTAAAAGAATGGGAAGAGAAGAGACGGAACTCTGGTACGATCCTGTTGATTTCAGCGATAAAAACATAATGATTATAGAATGGACTCACGGTAACAACCATAATCTTCAGGGTGTAGACATACCGATTATGCTCAACAGTACTCCACAGGAAACGCTCGAGCACCGCAGGTCACGTAATAGGGACGGCGCAACCGACAGTCCCTTTACAACAATGTTATTGGAGATAGAACAGGAAATGCTGATTTCGCAGGCGCTAAAGGCAAAACTGATATTGTCCAAGAGCGGTGAAATATTGGCTTACAGGGATTTTGTCAAGCTCATGATACAGGAACAGATATAAGGGGGGACTATGGATAGCGACGCGAAAATACCGGTAAAAGCAATAATTAAAGCAGGCCCGATGCTTAATGCATACCCGGACAGTATTGGAGGGACATTGGGAGATATTGTAAAATTTCTTCAAACTCCCGAACTTAAAAATGTATTTCAATCATTTTACATACTGCCGAGCATTTTCAATACCGATCTGGACAGGGGATTTTCAGTTATTGATTATGATTTGAACGAACTTTTTGCCTCGCAGGAAGATCTGAAGGATCTGAATAAAATTGGCATAGCCCTCAAATTTGACTTTGTGTTAAACCATTCTTCAGTGCTTTCCAGACAATTTCAGGATATCTTGAAAAATGGCGAGAATTCAAAATTTAAGAACTTTTTC
>JBGQMP010000307.1:0-2347 GCA_041500685.1 Thermodesulfovibrionia bacterium
AAAGGTGTGGAAAAGTCTAGAATTATTTTCTCATTTAAAATCAATATGTTACATCATTGCACTGGAATGTTTATATCGGTATTGCTACTAAGCATATCTTATGCCGAACAGTATTGGAGTATCACCTATTCTTTTCCCTGTATCTGCATAGATTGCCAATGCCTTCTGGAGATTTCTGAATATGCCAATATAGTCAACAATCAGTCCATTGGCTTTATCCCTGAACACTCTGTTTGCCCTTGCAATGGTCTGCATAAGGGTATGGTTTCGGAGGGGCTTGTCAAGGTAGATAGTCGAAAGGGGCTTCACATCAAAACCTGTCATCCACATGGCACAGACAAACACTATCCTGAACGGGTCATCTGAGTCTTTGAATTTGGTTGCCAGGTCCTCTTTCACCATTCTTTTTCGGTGTTTGGCTATATCCAGACCCAGCTTTTTGAACTTATCTATTTCGTTTTGTTCCTGACTTACAACAACAGCCATGTCAGTGTCTTTCATGTATTGTATCTGTGCTTTGATTTGTTCTTTATCAGAAAATCCCCCCATCCCCCCTTTAGTAAAGGGGGGTAAGGGGGGATTACTTACTGCTGATATACTGGTCAATGCCTTTTTTAGTTTTTCAATATGCTGCTTCCAGTATTTCTGCACTTTGTCATACATCTTTACGGCTGTGGGTTTGTCTACTGAGACAACCATAGCCTTTCCCTGATACCCACGACTGACAAAGTGTGCTACGATGTCCTCAGCTATCTTTTCAAGTCGGTCATCCCTTGTAATGATGTGATATTCCCTTGCAAACTCACGCTGGAGTTTCTCCTCCTGCCTGTCATCAAGCATTGACTCTTCGATAATATTCTCCAAATCCTCGTTCAAATCCTCATTCTTAAGCTGAACTTCTGGAATTCTGTTCTCGTAATAAAGAGGAACCGTTGCTTTGTCATCGACAGACTGCTTGAAATTATAGATGCTTATGTAATCTCCAAAGGTCTTTTTGGTGAGTTCCTCTCCAACCATAAGGGGTGTTCCCGTGAAGGCTATAAAGGCAGCTTTAGGGAGCGCTGTCCTCATATTGAGAGCAAGAATGTCATACTGAGTCCTATGGGCTTCATCGGTTATTACAATGATGTCTGAACGGTCAGACACACTTTCTCTAATATCCCCAAACTTATGGATTAGGGTGAAAACATTCCTGTGGTTCTCCGTTAGAAGCTGTCTTAGATGGTCTCCGCTTTCAGCATGAACCTCTTGCTCGGTGACAGCCCCAACATTCAGGAAGTTCCTGTATATCTGCTCATCAAGTTCTTTTCTGTCAGTAACTATCAGGAAGGTGTAATTACCCTCAAATTTTCGGAGTATCTTCTGGGAAAAGAAAATCATGGAAAAGCTCTTACCACTCCCCTGGGTATGCCAGAAAACACCAAGCCTTCCCTGATTCTCTTTGATACTTCTGAAGGATTCAATGACATTGTTGACACCAAGATATTGATGGTATTTGGCGATTATCTTGTTTAATGCCCCTCCAGTGTCCTGATAAAGGATGAAGTTCTCAAGGATGTCCAGAAGTCTGTGTTTTTCACATGTTCCTTTTATGATTGTCTCAATCGAAACGATGCCTTCCTCTCCTTCACTGTTTATTTTTTTCCATGCATTGAAGTGCTCATAGTCCGCAGTAATAGTACCGATTCTTGATTCTGCTCCGTTTGAAAGGATTACAAAGGCGTTATACCAGAAGATTTGAGGGATAGTGTCTTTGTAGTCGGTGAGATTATTTTTGTAAGCATTTTCCAGTTTTTTATGGACTGCTTTTAGTTCTATGAAAATGAGGGGTAAGCCGTTTATAAAACCAACAAGGTCAGCTCGTCTTTTATACATTTCGCCTGTTATCCAGAACTGGGAGGCAAGGAAAAAGTCATTTATATCAGGATCTTTGAAGTCTATGACTTTGATGGTTTCTATTTCCTCGCTTCCGTCTTCCTTCTTGATGGGAACCTTAACTCCGTCTCGGAGCATGTTATAGATTTCCCTGTTTGCATTCGCAGAGTTTAAAACACTCCTGTCACGGGTCAGTTCTTCAATGGCAAGGTCAATCGCTTCAGAAGACACTGAAGGATTCAGGGCTATCAGGGCTTGCTTTAATCTTTGGATAAGAACAACATCTGAGGGTGTTTCTCTGCCTAATGTTCCTGCCTTTCCAAAGGTCTCATGGTAACAGTCAAGATAGTCATAGCTTAGGGATTGAAAGAGTTCAATGGCAGGTTGTTCGATGAGCTCCAGTTCATTAAACATTAATATTTTCAGGACCAATATGATTTTTTCTTGTATGCCTCATCATGCGGTCCTATAT
>JBGQMP010000308.1:0-2346 GCA_041500685.1 Thermodesulfovibrionia bacterium
CAATTCCCCATTCAGGACGCCCCTCTAATAAAATGGCAACCCTATCTCCCTTTTTAACATCTTTAGCAGAAAGGAAGGAAGCGATGGATTTCGATGAAGAAAGAATCTCCTCATAGGAATATCCTTTCCCTTCCATCTCAAGGGGAATTGCCTTGGGATTTTTCTTTGAGGCCTCTTCAAATGCCTGTGGAATATTCATATGCCTGTGGAATATTCATCGGGCTTAACATTAGGCCCGCCACCTCTCACTGATTTAAGGATTAGCATACCAATGAGGAAGAAGACAACTAAAGAGAGGATCGCAGGTCTCTGGCTACCGAGTGCACTCGATACCTGACCAAAGATAAGAGGTCCTGCTATGGCAGATGACTTTCCGACCATGGAATATACCCCAAAATATTCTGCCTCTTTTCCTTCTGGAACAAATTGCGTGTAGAATGCCCTGGTAGCTGCCTGAACAGTGCCTAACCCAAGCCCAGCAAATGATGCAAGTACACAGAACTGTGCCTTCGACTGTGTAAAAAAGGCTATAGTTGCTACTGATGTCCACAGAAGGAGAGACATGATGACCACCTTCTTGGGACCCCACGCATCAGTTGGTTTTGCCATAAAAAAGGCACCGAGAAGTGCTGAGACCTGGACAATGAGATAAAGGGCAATAAGTTCCTGGGGTTTAAACCCAAGGGTAGTGGCAGCAAAGATACTCGAAAATACAATCACGGTATTTACTCCATCTTCATAAATAAGATAAGAAATAAGAAATTTCCTTGCCTCTTTTCTTCCCCATATCTCTTTTAATGTCTTCATCGTGTATCTCAAACCTCTTATTCCCGCCTGAACTACTGAGAATTCACCTTTGATGTCTGATGGTAGGAAAAGAAAGGCGGGCATTGAAAAAAGAGCAAAAAAGACAGCAACCATAAACCATGTAGTATCGAATCGTCCTCTCATTACTAAGGGAAGCGCGAAAAGAAGGGAAAGGATAGAACCAGAATAACCAACACCGAATCCCCATGCTGAAACCCGTCCCTGGTATTCTTTGAGAGCTATACGGGGAAGAAAAGAATTATAGAAAACAAGACCTCCTTCCATACCGAGATTGGCTAATGCTATTAGAGCAAATCCCTCAAAAACCATTCCTTTCTGTAGGATAGAAAGGCTTGCTATGGCTCCTATACTGATGGCTGTATAAAGAAATAGGAGCCTTTTTCTGATACCACTGTAATCTGCGATACCACCTAAAAAAGGGGAGCTCAACGCAACAATGGCCATGCTCGCTGATATAGCTCTTCCCCACCAGAGGTCTCCCAGACCTGCTTCGTTCCCAACTATGGTGTTGACATAATAGACAGGAAAGACGACCGATGCAATAACAGCAGAGTAACTTGAATTTGCAAAATCAAAGAGCACCCAGCTGATGATATGTTTCTTATTCAGTTTCATCTCTCAGGTAATGTTATCAGATGTTCCACTGTTAAGTCAGAAAGAGGATTACTTCTTGTATTGACTCTGATTGTGAACTACCTCAGCGCCTATTAAAAAAATGCAGGATGAATAAAAAACCCAGAGCAAGAATATGACAAATGCAGTAAGAGAGCCATATATAGTGCCATATCTTATGACACTTCCAACATACCATGTAAAAATATGTTTTGCAATCTCAAGGAATACTGTTGTGAAAAAAGCACCAATGAGTGCATGGGAAGTTTTTACCTTGCTCTTGGGAAGAAGGATATACAGCACTGTATATGTAAAGAGCACGATAAAGAAAGGGACAACATATCCTATGAGGAATCCTGTTATTAATCCTATTCGTAACTGAGGGAATGTCGTTTTTAATGTTTTTAAAAGGGGAATGAAGGATGCTGCCAAAAAAGAAACAAGAATAATAACAATGATCAGCGTAATAATAATCAATGAGAGAAAGACGGACCATAAGAAATGCCTTCCCTTTTTGACCTTAAAAACTACATTCAATGCATTCTCAAAGGAAGAGAAGACCTGATATGAAAGGATCCCATAGAGAACGATACTGAATGTTCCGATTCCTTTAAAAGCTATAAGTTTCCCCAGTTCTTTCGTAATCCCTGATGTTATGGAAGGAAAAAAACTTATCAGTTTACTGTGGAAAAACTGATAAAAACCATAATAATGTCCAAGAAGATATCCGAATATGGTTACCAGGAAAAGACAGAATGGTATCAGGGCCATCATTGTGAAGTAGGAGATGGAGCCTGCGAGCATAATACCACCATCCTTAAAAAAATCTACAAAGCTCCTCAGAAAGATTTTTAGATATTTCATCTGAAATCTTCTTTCACCCTCTCCCTCGCCCCCTCCCCTTGA
>JBGQMP010000309.1:0-2342 GCA_041500685.1 Thermodesulfovibrionia bacterium
TATGTGATAAACATGATAGAATATGCCCTCGGTAAGAAAGCAATTATGAAGTTTTTGCCCCGTCATCCTGCTGATGTTTTTGCAACCTGGGCAAATATTGAAAAATCCAGGGATAAATTGAACTGGCATCCGAAGGCCACCATAGAAGAAGGAATTCGAAAGACTGTTCAATGGTATATTGAAAACAGGGGATTCGTTAACAGCTTGAAGGGTTGACATTTGAATTTCATTCGAATTTAGAATTTGGAATTTGTTTAGGATTTAGAATTTAGGACTTCTCAAGTTCTTGCAAAAGGTCACGCATTTTTACCTTCAGCAGGGGATGAATTCTATCAGGTGCAATCTCACAGAGGGGTTTCAGAACAAAATCTCTCTCATGCATCAAAGGATGGGGAATTTGTAAATTATCTTCCCTTAAAAAAAGATCGTTGAAAAGGAGAATGTCGAGGTCAATGATGCGAGGCCCCCATTTAAAGGTTGTCCCCCTGCCAACTTTTCTCTCTACATCATTTAAAATCCTGAGAAGCTCATGAGGCTCAAGTTCTGTCTCTATCTCCAGGACCATGTTTATGAATTGAGGTTGATCCTTTACACCCCAGGGCTCTGTTTCATACATGGAGGACCTTTTTTTGACGATTATGCCTTTTTCCTCAAAAAGCTCTATTGCACGCAGACAGTTTTTCTGCCTGTTACCAAGATTAGAACCTATGCTGATATAGGCAATAGCCATGTTATATGAGTAACTTGTTAAAGAATTTTCCCTATTCTCACGACTGCCTCTTTTATCCTTTCCACAGATGCCGTTAATGCAAACCTCACATACCCTTCCCCTGCACCTCCAAAACCATTACCAGGAGTGGCGAGCACTCCTGCTCTGTTCAGCAGGTATTTCACAAAACTCATGGAGTCAAAATGACCAGGTATCTTAGCCCAGATGTAAAAGGTAGCCTTCGGTTTCACGAGATGCATACCGAGTTTCTCTAAACCAGCGTAAAGGGCATCTCTCCTTTCCTGATAGGTCTTCCTTATCGCAAAAAGGATACCATCATCTGTATTGAGGGCAACGGTAGCTGCTTCCTGTATGGCCTGAAAAACTCCTGAATCGAGGTTTGTCTTTATCTTTCCAAGGCCTGCCAGGACTTCTCTGTTTCCGACAGCAAAACCTATCCTCCATCCTGTCATATTATATGTCTTTGATAGTGAATGGAACTCGATACCCACATCCTTTGCGCCGGGTATCTGCATAAAACTCAAAGGCTTCTTATCATAGTAGATCTCAGTGTAAGAGGCATCGTGGCAGACAATGATGTTATACGTTAATGCAATCCTAACTACTTCCTTATAAAATTTCATGGGGGCCATCGCCGAAGTCGGATTATTCGGGTAGTTTAAAAAGATGAGGTTCGCCTTCCTCAATGTACTTTTGGGTATTGCATCGAGATCAGGCAGAAAGTTATTTTTTTCTCTAAGAGGCATAGCATAACTTTCTCCCCCAGCAAACAACGTACCCACTGAATAAACAGGATATCCAGGAGATGGTACGAGTACAGTATCACCTGGATCGATGAATGCTAATGGGATGTGGCCGATGCCTTCTTTTGAACCTATTAATGAGAGCACCTCTGTTTGAGGATCAAGCCTGACACCAAATCTCTTTCGATACCATCTTGCAACAGCCTGTCGGTAGGAGAGCATACCCTCATAAGAGGGATAACGGTGGTGAACAGGTTTCTCAACAGCCTTCTGCATGGCTTTAACAATATGAGGTGGCGTAGGGAGATCAGGATCACCGATACTCAGATCAATGAGGTCAGCGTCCTTTTTCATAGCCTGCTGTTTCATCCTGTCTATGGATGCAAAGAGATAAGGTGGTAGATGCCTAACGCGACCGGCGAGTTGAACAGAAATTTTTTTCTTCAAAGCTACCTCCTGACTTTGGTGTCACTATTATACTATACGAGATGCCAATTAAAGAAAAAATAAGGCTCCTCTTTTTTAATTCTCCCCGATAGGCATAAACATTCTCAATAGAACTTTAATGAGTTCGTTAGTAAATAGTAAAGGTGCTCTTTTCCTTATGGAACCCGGGAAAATATAATGACAAAAATCAATAATGGAAAAAACTTGACAATACAAAAGATTTGAGCAACAATGTTTATGTAAAAAAAGAATTATTTTCCATCAAAATATTCAGATGGGGCAGAGAAGGCTCAAATATAATGTATAGAGTATTTACAGTCAGTGAAGATGCCTCAGCGTTTATAACGATTACTCTCCTTTTTAACTTTTCAAGGTTTTTCCTTAACTCTAAAACTACCTTTTTTGGGGCTTATGAAAATAAA
>JBGQMP010000310.1:0-2337 GCA_041500685.1 Thermodesulfovibrionia bacterium
AGCAGGATCGTGGGTGTCGAGCCCTATGTTCTGAGGTACTGGGAGACGGAATTCCCCTTTCTCAAACCGAGGAAAAATAAGTCGGGACAGCGGGTCTATATAAAGAAGGACGTGGAGTTTCTCCTTTATATTAAAAGACTTTTATACCAGGAGAGATATACCATAGAAGGTGTCAGAAAGAGGCTCGGCGGTACCTCTATTCGTACTGTTGCCCATGATCCTGAAGTCAAGACAGCAGAAACTCGAAAACCTCCCAAGACAATCGAACACGTCAAGAAAAGGCTCAGAGAAATCCTCAGTCAGTTTGATTAAAAAATCGGGGCGTGGCGCAGCCTGGTAGCGCACTCGCTTGGGGTGCGAGTGGTCGGCAGTTCAAATCTGCTCGCCCCGACCAAACTACAGTTAATCATTCTTGGTTTTGAAGAAGCCATTAAATCTTCCAAAATATTCAATAAAAGATTAAACTATTGTGTTATGCAAGAACTGCAAACTTTCTTAAACTGGCTCGTAGATATCATCGGCTCAATAGGCTATCCTGGTATTATTATGCTGATGTTCATCGAGAGCAGTTTTATACCTCTTCCATCAGAGCTTGTAATTCCTCCCGCAGGTTATCTCATCTTCCAGAGCCAGATGAGCTGGACAGGAGTGATCCTGTCAGGCACAATCGGAAGCTTATTGGGTGCCCTTTTCAATTATGCCATCGCATTTTATCTTGGCAGACCCTTTATCCTTAAGTACGGAAAATATTTAGGTATTTCACAGAAGCATTTCTTAAAAGGTGAGACTTTCTTTCAAAGACATGGAAATATAAGCACCTTTGTAGGAAGGCTTATTTTTGGTATCAGGCACTATATATCCTTTCCTGCAGGACTTGCTAGAATGAACCTGAAAAAATTTTGTTTCTATACCGCCTTCGGCGCAGGTATATGGATTTGGGTGCTTGCATATATAGGCTATTTTGTTGGCAACAACAGAGAAAAGGTCATGGGGGTCAGCAGACAGTGGGGCATGTACCTCCTCGCAGGTTGTATATTCTTGGTCATCGCCTACATCTTCTGGCACAGAAGAAAACAAAAGAACACGATGTGAATTTTGAATTTAGGATTTCTTTTCGTATTGGTTATTGATATAATCACCCATGCGTTTCATTGCTGACCTGCATATTCATTCTAAGTATTCGCGTGCTACAAGCAGTAATATGACACTGGAGTCTCTCTGGAAATGGGCTCAACTGAAAGGGATAACAGTCATTGGTACAGGTGATTTCACCCATCCAAAATGGTTTCAGGAACTGAAAGATAAACTTGAGCCTATAAGCGATAACTTATTTAAAATTAAAAATATATTTCGAAAAGATGATATCCCGGCCTCATGCAAGGCAGAGGTCTATTTCAAGCTCACCGCAGAGATAAGCAGCATCTACTCCAAAAAGGGAAGGACGAGAAAGATCCATAACCTCATCTTTGTCCCCGACTTTTCAACTGCTTTAAAAATAAATACTGTTTTATCGAGAATTGGAAACCTTTCTGCTGACGGAAGACCAATACTCGGACTTGATGCAAAACATTTGTTAAAGATTGTCCTCGACACATCTCCTGATACGATGCTTGTGCCTGCTCATGCATGGACTCCCCATTTTTCTATCTTTGGTGCCGAGTCAGGTTTTGACTCTCTCTCAGAATGTTTTGAGGAATTAACCCCTCATGTCTATTCTATAGAAACAGGGCTTTCTTCAGACCCACCTATGAACTGGCGGCTTTCGAGCCTTGACCGTATCACCCTGATATCAAATTCAGATGCCCACTCGCCACCAAAGCTCGGTCGCGAGGCGAATATCTTCGATACTGAGATATCGTATAGATCAATGATGAATGCAATTAAGAAAAAAGGGGGATTCATCGGTACGATTGAATTCTTCCCAGAGGAAGGGAAATATCACTATGACGGACATAGATCTTGTGGCGTAAGACTCTCTCCAGAAGAGACAATAAGAAATAATTACATTTGCCCTGTCTGTAGAAGAAAGGTAACTGTTGGTGTCATGCACAGGGTTGAAAAACTCGCTGACAGGTCAGATGGTTTTAAGCCTCAAGGTGCACCACTATATCACTCTTTAATTCCCTTAGCTGAGATTATAGCAGAGACCTTAAAGGTAGGTATCAACACCAAAGCCGTTGAGACAGAATATTTAAAACTTCTAAGTACCCTCGGTAATGAATTAAGGATACTCATGGAGTCTTCTCTTTCCGATATTGAAAAAGCAGGCTCAGCCAACTTGTCAGAGGCAATATCAAAGATGCGTTCAGGCAAGGTGCATATTTCTCCTGGATTTGA
>JBGQMP010000311.1:0-2332 GCA_041500685.1 Thermodesulfovibrionia bacterium
CCTTAATCCTCGGAAAATCAAACTCTAATTTTCGTCGCCGGTAGGAACAAATGAATGAAAAATCTTTAAAAAAGATTTTTAAACAGGCCGTGATACAAGGTTTCGAGCACCAGGAGAACATAGCACGTATTTTCAAACTCCTGCGGGGAAGCAGTCGAAAGTCAATTACCCCGACCACAAGGGTCGGGGCTTGTGATTAACGTGAAGGCCTTGCCTTCGGCATCGCCATCACAATAGGCCAATTGATCAATGGCCCGCATCGCACAGTCGTGCCGTGCATTGCCCGAAGTCTTTAATAGTTCTTCGGCAACTAAGTTCTTTGAAATATTATATGACGCATTCAGATCCGCGTGGTTCTGATATCCACATGCTTTGCAATGGAATTCATTACCCTGGCGCTGACTCTTAAGAACATTTCCACACCTTGAACATCTTTGACTTGTGTATCGAGAATCAACACATACAACGCCGATGCCTGTGGCAAGAGCTTTGTATGTAAGAAACTGCTTAAATTGATCAAATGGCCAGGAATGTAACCGTGCCCGAAAACTCTTTTTAAGTTCTCGGCTTTGCTGTCGAATATCCTTTAGATCCTCGATAGCAATAGTATCATAACCACCAATCACTGCCTGACGGACAATTTGTTTTGTCATGCAATGATTCACGTCCCGACGAAACCGGTGCTCCTTCTGCGACACCACACATAAGTGTCTTGTAGCAGAAGGAGTGCCTTTGCTCTGAAGATGTGATTTTAAAGACCGGATCTTATTAACCCGGTCCCGAACTGAATGCTTCATATAGAATTTGCCGTCCGAAGAGACAGCAAGATTATTAAGTCCCAAATCTACTCCCAACACCTTTGAGGGTTCTGGGAGGACTGGGTCTGAGAACTCTAAGGTAATATGGAAAAAGAAAAGTTTAGATTTTTTGTGCCAGCAGAGATCTGCTGAATGGACTTTACCGGAATAGTACTGGACGTAATAGGGGTTGGTATTGAAAGACATTCTTTGCCGACCATTTATTGAGGAGAAGGAAATGATTTTAGTTTTGAAATCAATGTTGAAAGAACGTGCATCATATCGCACGGCTAAAATGCCTCGCGATATGGGGCGGGAGATAGGTTGAAAGAGCTTGAAAATATGTTTGCTTTTTGCAATCATATCTTGTTGTTTAAGGATTTGTTTTTCACGTTTTTTTTTCAGGGATATCCACCCATGGATAGTCTCTGCTGCTTTTTGGCGAGCGGAGATGATCAATTGGGAAGGCAGAAAACCTTCCCGGTTGGCGAAGGTGTAGTAAGTTTTGTGATGGAGTTCTACGGCATTGGAGATATTATTGTCTAATCCGAAGGATATGACGTAATTAAAGACTTGGGCATAGCGGGAAGCTTGATCAAGGAGGAAGGACTGGTTACCAACGGGTATTTTGATTGTTTTAATCATATCATATATGTAGAGAGTATTAATAGATCATTAAAGGAAGGAGTAGAGTGAAAGGAAGATGCCAAATTTTAAAGAATTCGGCATCTTGAGGACGCAATTCCTCCCCGACCACGAGGGTCAGGGTCTCCTTGCGTAAGATACATGAAGAAGGAAAAGAAGACTATAAATGCATCCTTGATGGAACTGTTGAAGTGAAAACATTCATCCCAAAGGAAGAATCATGAGTCTTGAATTTCATACCGAAGAAGAACCTGAAGAAATTCTGGAAAAACAAGAACTCGACCGGGATATCCTCTGCCCCAGATACAGAGATTCCCTGTCCGGCCATTGCAAAAAAGACTGTCCACGTTATAATAGTTGTTTTGGCAACATGTCTCAGCTCTGTTTTAACTTCGAAAAAAAGAAGTTAAAAGAGTTATCTTTCATATAGGCGGTGCAAAAATGAAATGTCTATTTGAGTCCGTAAAGTGCAAACATAGAAATACTGGTGGGTGTTTTCGTAGCGATACTTGAAAACAAAGAACTAAGGAGGCTTCAATGGGCTTTCTCTTGGGAATGATACTGTTAATAGCAGCTTTCGTCATGGGAGCAAACTGCCTGGCAGGTAAATGGCAACATGATGACTGGAAAAAAAGAAATCATTACACATTACTTTTTACTGAACTGCAACAGCTTCAAAAAGAAGATGTTATACAGAAAGAGACCGATCTCAATATGTTAGCAACACGTCTCAGTTCTGTTTTATAAATACTTCGAAAAAAAGAAGTTAAAAAGAATTATATTTCATATATAATTCGGAGCAAAGAAGTTATATGGAACCTGAATTCGGAACAAAAGAATATAATGACCAGGTAGCCATTATCAAGGCGGAAATCAAGGTAGTTGAAGTC
>JBGQMP010000312.1:0-2317 GCA_041500685.1 Thermodesulfovibrionia bacterium
AATCTACGGTCACGTGTATCAGAATAAAATCTTGTCGATTTGCAGGGGTTTTCAGCATGTCTGCCTCCTTGTTAATGCAACGTTTGGGTAAACTATCCTCAAGCTACTGTGTCGTTTTAGAAGATGGTTTCATACGCACCCAAAAAGCAATAAGTATCCCTGTAACCAGCCCGGTAAGTACAGAAAGAAATATAACTATCGCAAGGGATGCCTCGAAACTCCAAAAGAAAAAAGTAATTGCAACAGGCTTAGCATTCTGAACTGAAAATATAGCTACCAGAACCATAATAATTAAAACAATCACGAAATTAATCATCCTATCCCTCTTATCTTTGCATCTTTTCTCAGGCTTTTCTCAACAGTCTGCTCATTTCATACCAGAGGAGATCAATTTTATTCAGTGCAGCAGGCAAATCAGTATCCATTTCTGCCCTTGCTTTTTGGAGTGATGCTTGCAGTTCCTTGATGGGTTTCTTGTTTTCATCAGATGCTACGGTTGCTGCTTTCGAAAATAGCTCGTTAATAAGGTCTAGTTCAGCTTTTGCAGTACCAATATTCTTAGCAACAAGCTCTACTCTTGCTTTTAAGATATGTCCCCTGATGTTTGCCATTGTGGCATCAAACATAATTCCCTGTATTTTAGCCTGATTCTCTTTATTCATTTTATCTATAGCCTCAGCCTGCTTTTTTAAAGCTTCCTCTGTTGTTGCACTTTGTTTTTTTATTCTCTCATCTATTTTAGAGGTGCTTTTCGTGAACGAATCCTCAAGGGAAACCACTTTAGAATAAAGAGCATTCACAGTTTTAATAACCTTCTGGACATCTGCATCGGGCTGCAATGGAGCAGCCTTTGATTCCTCCTCTATTTTTTGGAGTCTCTGCTTGATATCCTGAACTTCTGTCTTAAGGCCGGCTGTTTCTTTCTCTATCAGTATTGGTAAGCCAAAATACCCTGCGCCTATCAATACCAAAACAATTAAAAGGATAAGTATCACGGTCTTCATACCATTCCCCCGTCAGGAATCTCAGATTTTTAACTATTGACTACTTGACACGTTTGCTGGTTGATTCCTTCGATTTTACCCTTCCCTTTCCTTCAAGTTTTGTTACCTGTGTCTCTAACTTTTTGACTCGTGCTATAAGTGTCTTCACCTTTTTGTCGAGCATTGGATTTTTGAGCTTTGAACTCAGGTCATAAACCCGTCCACCGAGTTCTGCTATCTCCTTTTGAACCTTCGTCTGGAGGTCAAAAATCTTATACCGCCTTTTACCTTCCTCAGCAAGTTCTCCAGCCTTTTCCTTCACGACTATTGCTTTTTCTTTCAGAAGATGAACACCCTCTTTTATTCCCTTCTGCAAATCCTTTTGTACCTTTTCCCAGAAACTCATTGCCTTACCTCCTCTATGTAATTACTTTTTGGCTGCTGATTGTTGTTCTACGGCAGCAACAAGAATTTCTCTCTGCATTTTCATCTGCTCTTTCATTGATATGAGCTGGTCATATGCCTGGCGTATTCTCTCTCCCTGGAGTTGGTCTTTAACATTTACCATATCTATCTCCCATTTTCCAATTGAGCTCTGTATTTCTTCACGATTGATTGGAGCCTTTTTCTTCATAGCCTTTGCAACTAAAGATTTCATCTCATCCATAGTTCCCTGAACCTCAGGAATCATCTGTTCAACCTCTGTCTTCATCTTTGCCTTGTTGGGCTCAACCATGGGAATTGCTTGCTGAGCAAAGCTCATTGCATCTTCTGCAGCCTTTTTCGCTTCCTTATACTTTTTCACAGCAATCAGATCGTTTGCTTTTTTCAAAGAATCTTCAGCTTTCATAAACACATCCTGCACATACTGGTCTGCTTCCTTTTGTTTTGCTTCTGCTAAAGCCTTCTCGGCATTTTCTACCTCCTTGGTAGGAGGCTTTGCACATCCATAAAGAAGCACAATAGAAAGCATTAGTACGATAAGCCCGCTCACATATTTTTTAAACATTGTACCCTCCTTATAAATATTATTTTGTAAAACTCTACCAAATTATGAATAAAAAATAAAGCCCTCGATAAATGAAAGTAAACCCGTAAATGAAAGTAAGCCTCAGCAGAGAATAACATCTTTCCCCCAAAAATCCTTTTTCAGTCTCCTGATAATATCATGCACAAAGCTTCCCCATGCCTCTGTATGACCTGTATATTTTTGCATAAACCCACCAGTTGCATAAATTTTCTTCGCTTGAGGAGGCAGATGTGATGAAAAGCCCTGCCATCGACACCTTACAGCCCTCCCATGTGGTCTGCCAGCCTTTTCAGGAATACACAAA
>JBGQMP010000313.1:0-2305 GCA_041500685.1 Thermodesulfovibrionia bacterium
AACAGGTTAAGAGGCAAAAAGGTATTTTTTTTAACAGGGACTGACGAACATGGCCAGAAGGTAGAAAAGGCAGCACAGGAAAAAGACAGAACGCCAAAAGAACATGCTGACCTCATGGTCATGAACTTTAAAAGTCTCTGGTTGAAACTCAATATCCAAAATGATGCCTTCATAAGAACCACAGATAGAGAACATATAATGACTGTTCAGTCATTGCTCCAGTGTTTATATGAAAAGGGTGAGATAGAAAAGAGGCTTTACTCAGGATGGTATTGTATTCCCGATGAGCGCTTCTGGACAGAGAAAGAGTTAAAAGACGGTAATTGCCCCGAATGTAAAAGGCCTGTAGAGTATATTTCAGAGAAGAATTATTTTTTTCTCATGTCGAAATATCAGGAAAGACTCATACAATACATTGAAGAAAATCCAGATTACATACTCCCTGAGACGAGAAGAAATGAAGTTTTCGGGTTTCTAAGAAATCATGCCCTCGGTGACCTTTGCATATCAAGACCAAAGGAGAGACTCTCCTGGGGAATAACACTTCCCTTCGATGAAAACTTTGTTACCTATGTATGGTTTGATGCCCTTGTGAACTATTATTCAGCAACTAAGTACCTTACACACCCCCCTGTATCCCCCCTTAGTAAGGGGGGATACAGGGGGGTTAAAGATGTGCATGAAGAGTCAGGAGTCAGTCACTCGTCACTGGAGAATTGGTGGCCTCCCAACCACCATCTCATAGGAAAGGATATCCTTACAACCCATGCCATCTACTGGTCAACGATGTTGATGGCACTCGGAATGCCCCTCCCCAGAAATATCTTTGCCCACGGATGGTGGACTGTTAAAGGCAGAAAGATGTCGAAGTCCTTCGGCAATGTGGTTGACCCGAATGAGATGGTCGATAAATACGGGGCTGATGCCTTCAGATATTTCCTCTTCAGGGAAGTACCATTTGGCCTTGATGGAGATTTTTCCGAGCAAGCTTTGATAAAACGCATCAATACAGACCTTGCAAATGACCTCGGAAATCTTCTGAGCAGAATACTGGCAATGATAGAAAAATATTTTGAAGGAGAAATCCCACCCTGCCCCCCCTTGCCCCCTCTGCATCCCCCCATACTAAGGGGGGAATTGACGGGGGGTGAGGAGACATCAAATGACATAAACGGATCCGTTGATATGCTCAGAGAAATTCAACTTCAAAATTTCGTGGAAACTATCAACCCGGATTTTAATGGCCGAATAGACAGGTTATCATTCGGTCACGCCCTCGACAAAATCTGGTTTGCAATTAATGATGCAAATAAATTAATCGAAGATGAAGCTCCATGGAATTTGTGGAAGACAAAGAATATTGATAAACTCTCCGGCGTGCTTTACACACTTGCCGAGACACTGAGAATTATAGCAATCTATCTCTTCCCTTTTATGCCATCTGCGGCAGAAAAGATATGGGAACAACTCGGCCTTGATGGAGATCTTTCAAAAGCTCTCCTCGATAATGAAGGCAGATGGGGCTTGCTTAAGCCGGGGAATAAGATTAAAAAAGGTAACCCCCTCTTTCCAAGAATAGAGACAGAAAAAAAGACAGCTTTTTAAGAAATATCAGCCGGTGAAAATACTATCTCATCCTTAAAAGATTTCACAAGGTATATAGCCTTTCTCAGGTTTCCATCGAGAACATCAACCATGGCAGCATCAAGCCCCGCACCAGAAAAATACAAAAAAAATGCGGCCTCCACTTGTTTTCTCAGGGCTATGGGCATTCCGACAGACACGTTCGAAATCCATGCAATAGTATTTATCGGAGGCTCTACCAAATCCTTAAGAAGTTTTATACATTCTGTAGAATTTGCAAGATGCCTCTGGCCCACTCCTCTTCCAATGTGCACAAGAGAAGGGTCTGCAAAGAGCCTTTCATTTGGGATATCTGCAGAGTTTGCCATCTCCATAAGATCTTCTATTATCTGTAGCTTTGCCTCTAACGATATAGGCGGTGTTGCTCTTGTTGCCCTTATAACAAGAGAGGCACCTGAGTCAGCCACAAGCTGAAGCAATTCCTCCTGTTCATCAGGTTCTGTTGCTGAAATATAGTTAATAAGCGGAGGCCTTTTACATAAAGGAATGGAATTCTTAAGGGCTTTGATGTTTCTTGAGTCGAGACAGACATCCTTCTCTGTTATTTCTTGGACAATTCCAACCACCCAGGGAAGAATTTCCTCATCTCCCGAACCATCTAAAGAACACTGCACATTAATCATATCTGCATGGGAAACCCTTTTAGCAAATTCAGAGAGGA
>JBGQMP010000314.1:0-2301 GCA_041500685.1 Thermodesulfovibrionia bacterium
CAGTATTACCGATGACGAATGCCCTATATCCTGCCTTATGAAGCAGTGAAATGGCATCCCCTGATACTTTCTCGGAAACGACCATAATGTACCCTATTCCCATATTAAAGGTTCTCTTCATTTCATCATCAGATATATTGCCAATTTTTTTTATGACTTCAAAAATTGGTGGAACAGACCATGTATCGATCTTGATATGCGCACAAACACCTTCAAGGAGTATCCTCGGAAGGTTTCCGGGAATTCCTCCACCCGTGATGTGAGCCATGCCCTTAATTTCAACATGGTCCCTTAAAGCCATAAATGCCTTGACATATATTCTTGTTGGTCTAAGGAGCTCCTCTCCGAGTTTAACCCCGAGTTCAGGAATGCATGTGTCTACGCTCATCTTCTTTAAATCAAAAAAGAGTTTTCTCACGAGGGAGTATCCATTACTGTGTAGGCCATCTGATGCAATGCCTATGATGACATCTCCTTCTCGTATGCTTGAGCCATTTATGATCTTTTCTTTTTCAACTATTCCTACACAGAAACCTGCTACGTCACATTCACCCTCAGGATAAAATCCGGGCATTTCAGCTGTCTCGCCACCTAAGAGAGAACAACCTGCCTCTTCACAGCCCTTGACTATTCCTTCGATAACCTTTGAGGCTGTTTCGGCATGGAGTTTACCTGTTGCAAGATAGTCCAGGAAAAATAAGGGTTCTGCACCAGTGGTAAGGATATCATTTACGCACATGGCGACAAGGTCAATGCCGATCGTATCGTGCCTATCCATCATAAAGGCTATCTTCAGCTTCGTGCCAACTCCATCCGTACTGCTTACAAGCACGGGCTCCTTATACCTTGTCATGTCGATTTTAAAGAGGGCGCTGAAAAGACCAATTTCTGTCATGACCTCAGGTCTAAATGTCCTTCTTGCCATAGGCGAGATAAGGCTCACAAACCTATCACCTTCATCAATATCAACACCAGACTTCTTATAGGTAAGTTCGCTACTCATAGCAATCTTTATTTAAACAAGGGGAGATTTTGGATGATTTATATATTGCATGAACAGGTAACAAAAGGCAAGAGGAAATTCTTTCCTGAAATTCTTTCCCCCATAGAAGCCTGTTATTCTGATAAAATATTTACAATGCCAATTATTCTTGTCACAAATGATGACGGTATTCATTCTCTCGGTCTTATTGCCCTTTCAAGGGCGATGAAAGAATTTGGAGATGTATATATCGTCGCCCCTGATAGAGAGAGAAGTGCCGTAAGCCATTCCTTAACATTACATAGACCACTCAAAGTAGAAAAACTGAGTGAAGGTGTTTTTAGTATTGATGGTACCCCGACAGACTGCGTTATATTAGGAGTTAGCAAGCTGCTCCATGAAAGGCCTGTGCTCATTGCATCAGGGATAAACAGAGGCGGTAACCTTGGTGGCGATATTAGTTATTCAGGTACGGTCTCTGGTGCAATAGAAGGTACGATACTGGGTATTCCATCCTTTGCCATCTCTCTTGTTACAGGAGATGAACCACAGCCTCTTCATTTCGAAACTGCCTCTGCCTTTGCCACACAGATTGGACGATCTATTCTCGAGAAATCACTTCCATCTGACACTCTTCTGAATATAAATGTACCGAATACGGACAAAAGTAAAATCTACGGAGTAAAGTTTACACGCCAGGGCAAGATAGTCTATAACAATGCTATTCAGGAAATACATGATCCGAGAGGGAAAAGACACTACTGGCTTGGTGGGAGTCAACTTCGTGTGGAGCATGAGGAAGATACGGATGTTCAGGCTGTAATGAATGGTTATATCTCTATCACACCTATCCACCTTGATCTCACAAATTACGACGCCTTGAATTTCTTGAGAGCTAATTTCCATTTATAGACAAACTCTCGTGAGTCTTTGGCTCACAAAGGATCTTATGAAAATTAAGTAATTTTCGGAGTAACTATTGAAAAAAAATTATGATGTCATAATCGTCGGAGCTGGTCCTGCTGGTATATTTTCTGCCCTTGAAATTCTCGAGAAGAAAGAAGATGCAAAGATTCTTATTATCGAAAAGGGCAAAGACCTTGACAAAAGGGTATGCCCGATGAAGATAAGAGAGATTTCATGCGCAGCCTGTCCTGAATGCGCATTGCTCAGTGGTTGGGGTGGAGCAGGGGCCTTCAGTGATGGAAAACTGAACCTTTCTCCTGAGGTTGGTGGTTTTCTTTCGAGATATATAGGCACAGAGAGACTCAAATCTCTGATCAGTTATATAGATGGAATCTATGTGAGATACGGAGCCC
>JBGQMP010000315.1:0-2271 GCA_041500685.1 Thermodesulfovibrionia bacterium
GACTTTTTCTCTTATTTGCAGTCCTGCCTCTATTGCATGCATATCAAAGGGATTGATAATACTCGGAACACCCTCTCTTATAAGGGTTCCCGTCTCTGGATTGATCCTTACTTCAGCAGTATCCGGAACCTGCTTGATACAAATGATTATTTTCACTCGGTTATTCTCCTGAAATTATTAAGAAGTAAGTATTATTATCTTATGTTTTACATTAACTCAGATTATGCAAGGGTTATTATAAAAACCTCGTAGCCGCAGGCTTTAGCCTGCGTTTAAATCGCATAGAAGGTGCATTAATAGTTATTGCAATACACGCAACCTAAAGGTTGCGGCTACACTCTTGCGTAATTCGAAACGAAATATTATATGAATTTATGTTTGGGTAAGTAAAGAATAGAAACCCCACCAAACCTCCCCTTAGTAAGGGGAGGATGAAGAGGCTAACCTCATCTTTTATTCCCCTCCTTAGCAAGGAGGGGTTGAGGGGAGGTTCCAATAACTTTTACAACAAATACTCCAGTGAGGCTACGGCGACTTTTATTGCATTATCTTCAGCCACTTTAATGGCCTTTTCTGTAAGCTCTTCTTTCGTGGTTCGATTGACAACCACTCCGCAAACACATCCTCCTCTTAATCCCATAGCACTGCAAAGAGTAAGCAGAGTGGATGATTCCATCTCATAATTTAATACATGAAGCCTTTGCCATTCCTTCATTGAACCCTGGAAATTTTTAGGAACATATCCGGTAAAAGAGTCATATCGCTCCTGTCCAGGATAGAATGTGTCTGAGGATGCAGTGATACCCACATGAAATTTCACTTTACTCTTTTTGACAGCCTTTATGAGAGAATCAATAATTTCATAGTTCGCTACGGCAGGATATTCAATAGGAGCATAGTGGGTTGATGCCCCATCAAGCCTGACAGAGCCAGTCGTAATGATTACATCTCCTGGTCTTATCTCTTTCTGAATCGCCCCTGTAGTTCCAACTCTAATAAATGTTTTGACACCCAACATCGCAAGCTCTTCTATTGCAATAGATGTCGAAGGTCCTCCGATTCCTGTTGAGGTTACAAGAACAGATTTTTTGTTGATAGAGCAGAGTATGGTTTTGAATTCTCGTTTCCATGCAAGTTCTTCAATATCACCGCCGAACAGGTTTCTTATCTTCTCTGCTATCTTTGAGACCCTGAAGGGGTCACCGGGCAATAAGGCAATCCTTGAGTTTCTGACCTGGCTTTTTTGAAGATTGAGATGGTAAGCCTTTTTTGTCACATTAAACCCCGTTGGAATTGCACATGGGACATTAGACCCCCTGTGTAAAAGGAGAAGATTTCTTCACTCATCATCCCCATAGCAAGCCAAGGAATATTCCTACGGGGTAAAATCTCAACCTTCTACTTTAATAACCTTTTTCTTGGAAATCTTCTGTATAAGGTCTTCAAGTGCTGAATCAAGACGCTTTTTATCTAAGGATTCTAACGTTACCATTACATAATAATCTTTGTTGCCAACCACTGGATAGGAGCCTATCTTTACTTTTTTATGGCTTTTGACTATCTCGTTTAAATGAGGTGCTATCTCAGGTTCATATTCTTTAATATAGACTTTCTTGAGAAGAAATGGCTGTTCATGAAATAACTTCTCGATAACAAAAAATTTCTTCTCCAGATATTCGGGTATCCCGGGTAAGATGTATATATTATTAAAAATTATGATCGGAAATGCGATGGCATCATCTGTCATAAGTTCCGCACCTTCAGGAATTTCTGCTATCTTGAGTTGCTCAGGCGTTAGATTTTTACCATATTTATTGTGAAGGAATATTTTTATGGAATCATTGAGAATAAGTCTTATGTCGAAAGCCTTTGCTATACCTTCAATGGTAACATCATCATGTGTCGGGCCTATCCCTCCAGAGGTAAAGACATAATCAAACCTCCGAGAAAACTCCTTCACTTCGTTTGCTATTTCTTGAACATCATCAGGTATGACAGAAATACGGCGAACATCGATACCATGTAACCTTAATTCTTTTACCATAAATTGGGAATTCAGGTCCTGAATTTTTCCGGATAGGATCTCATCACCAATGATAATTATTCCTGCTGTCTTTGCCATAAAATTGATGTGTAAAATTCCGCACTAGTGTTCTGTCTGTAACACTTCTTTACACTTTTATCTTGCGTCATTCCCGTGAAAACGGGTCACCTCAGCGACTCGCCGAGGCGAGAATCCAGTGTCTATGTTTCTGGATTCCTGCTTCCGCA
>JBGQMP010000316.1:0-2271 GCA_041500685.1 Thermodesulfovibrionia bacterium
GGAAGCCTTCCCCATACAGACGCAGAAAAGGCATGCAGGCTCGTTCTCGATACATTTGATATACCTTTCTGGCCTCAACTTCCAAAATTATCCTTTCATGAATCAATGATTCCCCAATTCTCTGAAGGCATGCCCTCAATAAAGATTGACGAAAAGAGAGAAAGCTTCTGGGTAGAAAAAGACAGTGGTGATAACCTTACTGAGTTCTACGAAACCTATTCAGAGGACTGGAGTTCTGCAATTTCTGAGGGCTATGCAAAGGGTCTTTATACAATGATGAGAATCTTAAAAGATAAGAAACTCACGGCCATTAAAGGACAGATCACAGGCCCATTGACCTTTACCCTCGGACTAAAGGACTCAGAAGGAAGACCAGTTTATTTTGATGAAGAGCTCCGTGAAATATCCCTTATGCTGCTGAAAGCAAAGAGCAGGTGGCAGATCGATATGTTGAAACCCTACGCTGAACATATAGTGTTCTTTATAGATGAGCCCATCCTCTCTGCGTTAGGCAGTACAAGTTACCTCGGTGTGGAACCTCAAGAAGCCATAAGATTGCTCAAAGAAACAGCAGATTCCATTAAGAATGCCGGGGGCATTCCGGGAATCCATTGCTGCGGTAATGCTGATTGGCCTATGGTTATAAAGAGCGGGACAGATATCATCAGTTTTGATGCATACGGATATATCGAAACAATTTCTCTCTATCCAGCAGAATTTACGGAATTCCTTCAGGGAGGCGGATACCTTGCTTGGGGTATGGTACCGACAACGGAAAGTATAAGAGAAGAAAATACTGATTCGCTAAAGAAGCGGTTTTATGAAGGATCAGCAAAATTATCAAAGTCAATACCTACAGAACTTCTCCTGTCACGTATACTCCTAACACCCTCATGCGGCACAGGTTCAAGGAGCACAGAAGAGACATTAAAAGTATTCCAACTGCTCAAAAGTCTTAAGGGGGCAATTTCGTAATGGAAAATCACATCTCGCATTACGCATCACACATCACGGCCTCTAAGAAAGGCATATTCATATCCTTTGAGGGAATTGAGGGAACGGGTAAGACAATTCAGTCGAAACTCCTTTACGAATACCTCATTAAAAAAGGATATAAAGTCATCCTTACAGAAGAGCCTGGTGGTACCCGAATAGGGTTTAAGATTAGAGATTTACTCCTTTCTGTAGAAAACAGGGAAATGACCCCCGTTGCAGAACTGCTGCTTTACAATGCCTCTCGTACACAGCATATAAAGGAAGTTATCCTGCCTGCAATGAATAATGGTGCTGTGGTCATAACCGACAGGTTCAGCGATTCAACCGTAGCTTACCAGGGTTTTGGAAGAGGAATAGACTTGAAGCTTATAGATCTCATCGAGAGAATGGTAACAGAGGGTTTAAAACCAGACATCACCCTCCTCCTTGATCTTGATGTAGAGACAGGATTAATGAGGAACAAGGGAATCAATAAGACAGACAGATTAGAGCTTGAGGATGTAGAGTTTCATAAAAGGGTAAGAGATGGTTATCTCAAAATTGCAGCAAAAGAGCCAGAAAGAATAAAATTAATAGACGCCTCAGGGAGTATAGAGGAAATACATAGCAAAATTATCAGCATAGTTATGAATTTTATAAATAAGAAAGAGTGAGATGGCACTCAAAGACATTATAGGACAGGAAAAGGCGGTAAATATACTCCTCAGAACTATTCAGAGAGGAAGGATATCATCTTCATATCTCTTTGCTGGTGAATCAGGGATTGGGAAAAAATTTACTGCGATTAATTTTGCAAAGGCTCTCAACTGCCTAAAACCACTAATGAGTAACGAGTTACGGGTAACAAGTAAAAGCCAAACTCAAAACTCCGAACTCCGAACTCCAAACTCCGAACTAAACTCGTCACTCGTCACTCGTCACTCGTCACTTCCATTTGACTGTTGTGATGAATGTTCTTCTTGCAAGAAGATTGATGCTGGGATCTACCCTGACTTTTTATTTATTGAACCTGAAAGTGGGTTGATTAGGATAGAGGAGATACGGGCAATCGATGACATGCTCTCTTTGAAACCCTTTGAAGACAGATGGAAAGTCGTGATTGTTGACGAGGCCCATACGATGAATCCTTATGCAGCAAATGCCTTCCTGAAGACCCTCGAGGAACCCCCAGGGGATAGCCTTATAATCCTTATCTCATCAAATCCTGACCGCTTGCCTGACACAATAAGGTCACGGTGCTCAAGACTGAACTTTACTCCCCTCTCAAATAAAGCA
>JBGQMP010000317.1:0-2261 GCA_041500685.1 Thermodesulfovibrionia bacterium
CATAACAAATCCCTCTTAATCCCCCTTTACTAAAGGGGGATTAAGAGGCATACGCTGAGTTCCTTGGAGATGGCTTCAGAAACGGCATTACATATCGTGCATCGGGCCATTTACTTTTTTACCAGAATTGGGCAAAGAACATTACAAAACATCGTAGCCGCAGGCTTTAGCCTGCGTTAAAAGTCTGAATCCCTACCTTAAAAAATCCATAATCCTTCTCATTAATGACTCTTTGTCATAAAGGTAGGAATCCTCTTCAGTTTCCCTTTGGCTTACTCGATTCACTCTTTGTTTAGGAATGCCCGTGGGTTCTAACTTTGTAAAAACATTGGGGACACCTAAAAATCTTGAGATTTTATTGAATTGGATTATGCCACCCCTGGTTCCTTCATGATGTAAAGAGAGGAAGAGTCGGCTTTTCGCCCTTGTGACCCCCACATAGAAGAGACGATTTTCTTCCTCAATCTCATCCTCGTCATCTAATGCGAAGGCAACGGGCAAAACACCATCCATCAGGCCAATGAGGAACACGCACTCCCATTCCAGGCCTTTTGCCCCATGTATGGTCGATAAGGTAAGGGGTTTTCCCTCTTCAGGTGTCGATGGTTCTACCCTCCAGATCCCTCTTTCTGGCGGTTCAATAGCAAAATCTGCCAGGAGTTCCTCTAATGCATCGTACCTCATAGATATCTGCCTTAAAGTTTCCAAATCGTTTGCCCTCAGGTGCCAATCATCAAATTTATCCTCTAAAATAGGATTGTAATAATCGAGAATGATATCGAATTTATCGCCAACCTCTAATGTTTCATCAGAGGCATCCTTAACGGCAGCTTCGAGCCTTGTTAGGCCTTCGGAATAACTGTAACCTTTGTGATATCTATCAAAAACCTTTTCTAAAATATCTTGAAGAGAAGAACAGGCAATGATTTCTTTTAATATCCGTCCACTTATTTTAGGACCGATACCCTCGATAAGCATGAGCACCCTGTTCCAGGCAAGTTCATCTTTTGGATTTGTTATGACCTTCAGATGAGCCATCGTATCTTTCACATGTGCCATTTCATAAAATTTCAGCCCGCCGAATACGATAAAAGGAATATTCCTTCTACTTAATTCTGCCTGAAGAGGGATCGAGAGATAAGAGGAACGAAACAACACGCACTGATGGCCAAATACAATACCCTCATCGCTCTGCTCTTTGATCTTTCCAGCTATCCAATCTGCCTCATCGTAAGCATCCTTGAAGAAAAGAACCTGGGGTTTCTCCCCGATCAGTTTCTTCGCTGATACAAGACATTTAGAGTATTTATTCTTCATATTTTCCAGAACAGCATTAGCAACATCCAGAATAGACTGGGTGCTCCGATAGTTTTCCTCCAGTTTTATAATCTTACATTCGGGAAATCTTTTCGGAAATTCCATAATATTTTCATGGGTAGCACCTCTGAAACCGTAGATACTCTGGGCATCATCTCCAACAATCATTATGTTCCTATTCTTTTCGGTTAAAAGGTATGTAATATCCCCCTGCAGTTTGTTCGTGTCCTGGTATTCATCAACCATGATGAATTTATATCTTCGGGAGAGGCGACTTTTGATGTCTTCATTTTCAAGCAGGAGCCTGAGATATATGAGCAGGTCATCGTAGTCTAAATAGTTAGCATTTATCTTGTATTCTGCATATTTTTTTCGAAGCGCATCTATTTCAGAGTCGTATTCAAGAAAATGAGGATACTCTTTCTTTAAAACCTCACCTACAGAGATATATTTATTGACGGAGACGCTTATGATATTCCTTAAGGTGTTTTTCCTTGGGAATCTTTTCTCTTTCTCGAAAAAACCGAGATTCGTACAACACCTATGGATTGCCTCTTCTGCATCGCCCCCATCCAGGACAGTAAACGAATCGGGGAATCCCATGGTTTTTGCATATTTCTTCAATATCTTGTACCCAAAGGAGTGAAATGTTCCGCCTTCAATATTTTTGCATTGTGGATCATGCTTAGAAGCCCGGGAAATCATTTCACGAGCTGCATTTCTCGTAAACGTCAGGAGAAGAATGGAGTTCGGGCTGATGTCGTTATGAACAAGATGTAAAACGCGGTATTCAATGACCCTCGTTTTACCAGAGCCTGCACCGGCTATGACAAGAACAGGCCCGTGAATTGTTGTAACCGCTGCAAATTGAGAAGGATTCAGTTGTTTCTTAAGATCCATCTATTTATTTTAACCTGAATCCTGCGTCATTTGCAGAGACATGA
>JBGQMP010000318.1:0-2252 GCA_041500685.1 Thermodesulfovibrionia bacterium
CACAGTCTGCGACAATGCCCTTCTTGAGTCGTTTCTGCTCAAAACAGATTCCATAGATGATCAGACAATAAAGACTGTAGCAATTGGCCTCGATTTAGACGGCAGTGGTGAATAATATTTCTTTAATTTTAAGTGTCACAGAATATTGAGAGAGTTCTATCTTAATCGTTGAAGGATACCAGACATCACCCATCTTCTCCACGTCCTCATAAGTGATAGTAAGCTCTTTCCCATCTTCAAGGGAGACCTTCTGCTTTATAGGCAGGACTGTTTTTTTATCTAACCATATCTCTCGTGATAAATTTTTCAGAAGATACGTACCGTCTTTCTCATCAATCTCGAAGTCCTGTATATCCCACCAGAAAAGACAATCTCTTAAGCCCTGGGTAAGTAATTTGCCTTTGCTTTTATTAATTCGAGGATTGCTCTTTATTATGCCCTTTTCTGATATGACTTCGAGTGCAAGAAATCCAAAGGAATATACCCGGAGATTGAGATCACCATTTCTGGATATATTCAGAACCCCCTCACCCCTCATCTCACTATCATTTTTTTCGAAGATGATGGAAAATGTGGCATCTATTGCTGAGATATTGTTCTTTGCGGAGAGAACATCCCTTACATCAATACCTTCATATACAGGAATCTCAACCCGTTTTGTAACACAGGATAAGAGAAAAACCAGAGTGCTGCTAAGTGAGAACAGCCTCGAGAGTACCTTCAACATCTTTTACCCCAACTATCTCTAGTCCGAGATTATTTTTAATCTTTTCAGCATTTCCCAGAGGCATCACGGCTTTCTTAAATCCAATCTTTGATGCCTCTTTTATCCTCACCTCTGCCTGAGCAATTGCCCTTATCTCGCCTGAGAGGCCGACCTCTCCAAAGACAAAGGTCTTCGAGTCTATGGGGACATCCTTGAGAGATGAGGCTACTGTTGAAATAATACCGAGATCAACAGCCGGCTCAATGATCCTGAGCCCTCCCACAACATTGACAAATATATCCATTCCCCCTAGATGGAGACCTGCCCTTTTTTCGAGCACTGCCACAAGGAGGTTAACCCTGTTAAAGTCAACGCCTATGGTTGTTCTTCGGGGCATCCCGAAGTTAGTATGGGAGACAAGGGACTGGATCTCGACCATGAGGGGCCTTGTACCTTCAAGAGCTGCAACGACAGTTGAGCCGGAAACGTTTAGTGGTCTTTCTAAGAGGAAGAGTTCGGATGGATTTTCTATCTCCCTGAGACCCGCGTCAGACATTTCGAAGACACCTATCTCATTTGTTGATCCAAAGCGGTTTTTGACTGTCCTCAGGATACGGTATGAATGTCCCCTGTCACCTTCAAAATAAAGGACGGTATCTACGATATGTTCGAGCACACGAGGACCTGCGATCGCTCCTTCCTTGGTTACATGACCGACAAGGAAGACAGGGATATCTGACTTTTTCGCAAAGATCATCAGTTTCGCTGCGCACTCCCTCACCTGGCTTACAGAGCCAGGCGCGGAAAGAATCTCCTCGGTATAGGCAGTCTGGATGGAATCTATAACCATTACCTTAGGGGTCAACTTCAATGCAGTATCAAGAATACCTCTGAGTGAAGTCTCTGAAAGTAAGATGATATCATTAGAGTTGATCGAGAGCCTTTCTGCCCTGATCTTTATCTGTTCCGGGGACTCTTCACCTGATACATAGAGCACCTGGCCGTATCTTGAAAGACCCGAGAGGGCTTGCAGGAGTAATGTGGATTTCCCTATGCCCGGGTCGCCTCCAACAAGTACCACCGAGCCTGTAACAACGCCACCTCCGAGAACCCTGTCGAGTTCCTTTATTCCAGTTGAAGTCCTCTGTTCATATCCAGCCTTTATTGAACTCAGAAGCTGGGGTTCTGATTTACGGAAATGACCGAGGGAAGAGCGAGAGGGACTTGTTTCTTTTCTTTCTTCAACAAGGCTATTCCATGTCCCGCAGTCCGGGCATTTGCCGAGCCACTTAGGGCTTGTGTAACCGCATGTCTGACATTGATAAAAGGTCTTTATTTTCGACATATCTTAAAAAGGAGTCGAGGATTCAAGGATCCGAGGGTTCAAGTAAAATAAGAATTCAATCACTTGAATCCTTGACTCCTTGAATCCTATTTTTTAATTTAATTATAGCAGAAGTATATTTGCCTTTAATGGAAAAATTCTGGTAACATTTGGAAATTAAGCTTTTCTCTAAGATAATCATATGATTATCTTAGAGAAAAG
>JBGQMP010000319.1:0-2245 GCA_041500685.1 Thermodesulfovibrionia bacterium
AGCACGGTATGGGATAATGTCGGGGGTGATTGCAGCCCTTGGACGAGTAATGGCTGAAGTAGGTGCAATTCTCATTGTTGGTGGAAATATTGCTGGGTATACAAGGGTTATGACGACAACCATTGCCCTCGAGACAGACAAGGGAAATTTTGAGCTTGCCCTTGCACTCGGTATCATACTTCTGCTGCTATCACTCATGATAAACATGGCCTTATATCTGGTTCAGAGAAAAGGAATGGCACAGGCAGTATGATGAATTTAAAATTAACAGTTTCAAATATCTATAAAAGTTACGACGGTAAATCTGTTCTGCAAGATTGTTCTTTTTCGTTTGAAAGAAGCGGAACTTACGTTCTGATGGGTTCTAATGGCAGTGGTAAGTCAACGTTCCTCAGGATATGTGCCCTGCTTGAAGATCATGATTCGGGGGAAGTCAATTATTTTTCAGGGACACATATTGTAAAAAAGGACATTGAATTGAAACGCAGGATAACCCTTCTACTACCAAGGGTAGGAGTCTTTAACACCGCTGTGTTTAAGAATGTGGCGTATGGGCTGAGTAAAAGGGGAATGAAAAAGCCTGAGATAAAGGGGAAGGTTGATAAGGCATTAGACTTTGTCGGCCTGATTGATAAAAAGAACCAAAACGCATTGGTTCTTTCGAGTGGAGAGACACAGAGGCTTGGTATTGCAAGGGCGGTGGTTATCGAGCCTGAAGTCCTTTTCCTTGATGAACCAACAGCATCAGTAGATCAAGAGAATACAGAGATCATAGAGGATATTATTCTGAGGATGAAAAAGACGGAGAAATCAATTGTTGTTATTGCAACCCACGATATGACCCAGGCAGAAAGACTTGCAGACTGGTTACTTCTGATGAAGAATGGTATGATCGTTTCTGCTTAATGGTCCTGTACAATTTGCCCCTTCGGAGATGCTTCATTATTTCGGAGCGTAAATCTTTTTAATGATTGTCTCTCACTCTCTTTATGTCATATAATAGTAAAAATGAACTACTCAGCGGCAAGACAGGCTGTTCGACAATGCGCAATTTGGATTGTTTGTCATTCTGAACTCGTTTCAGAATCTCGTAGTTTAAATGACTTACATTTCCAAGAGATACCGAAATAAATTCGGGATGACACTTGATATTATTTTTAGGAGGTTATTCTGGAGAAAAAGAAACCACGATTAGGTTTTTTTAAATATTCATGCTGTGCCGGCTGTGAGTTCCAGTTTATATATTTTCAGCAATATATTGTTGAAGTCCTTGAGAACTTTGATTTTGTATTCTGCAAGATGGTCTCAAGTGGCGGGACTCCGGAAGGTCCTTTTGACATTGCCCTTGTCGAGGGCACAATAACGGAGTCATGGCAGGTTGATGAATTAAAGAAGATACGGGCAAAAAGTAAATATCTCTTTGCAATAGGTTCATGTGCTGTTAATGGAGGTATTCCTGCTATCAAATCAACTCAACCAGAGCTTGAAATAGAAAAGAGGGTTTATAACGATTTATCAACAATTCATTCCATAAGACCCAATGCTATTAGTGCATACGTTAAGGTAGACGGTGATATAAAAGGTTGCCCTCCGGGAGAAAGAGACCTTTATGAGGCATTGACATCTGTTCTCACAGGTAAGAGAGCTGATTTCCTCCAGTACTGTGTATGCATTGAATGCAAGATAAAAGGCAATATATGCGTTCTTGTAGCCTATAATATGCCATGCATGGGGCCTGTGACGAATGCCGGTTGTGGAGCTCTCTGTCCATCACATGACAGGGCTTGCTATTCATGTTGGGGTCCGATGAAACAGGCAAATGCCTCAGCTCTCGCAAAACAATTTGAGTCCATGGGATTATCTCCTGAAGACATATTTAGAAGGTTTACTCTCTTTGGTTCTGTGACAACAGAATTCAGAAGGGCATCAGAGCTTTATGAAGATTAATATCGATTATATAGCGAGAGTAGAAGGAGAAGCTTCTGTAAAGTTCGAGATTGAAGATGGCAGACTGAGAGACCTGAAGTTGAATATATGGGAACCACCAAGATTTTTTGAGGGTTTTCTCCATGGGAGAAGATTTGATGAAGTACCTGATATAGTTTCAAGGATCTGTGGTATTTGTCCTGTATCTCATATGACGACTTCGATAAGGGCATTGGAAAAGGCATTGGAATTCAATCCTTCTCCTGATACCATTTATATTCGTAAGATAATGGCTTTAAGTCAGATTATTGCAAGCCAC
>JBGQMP010000320.1:0-2242 GCA_041500685.1 Thermodesulfovibrionia bacterium
ACAATATTACCGTTATTGTCGTATTCATAAGAAACGCCATCATAACCGGTCAACTGGTTATTTTGATCATAACTCCAATCCCCCTGTACGTCAGCAGAGCTGAGGCGATTGCCAGCTGCATCGTAAGTGTATGCTTCGTTTGAACCGTTAGTCGCCCCTATCAGGCGATAAAGCTCGTCGTACTGATAGGTGTAATTCCCATTCTCGGTATTCTTAGCTGTAATATTACCCGCTGGTGAGTAAGCATAATCGTAGCTCATCAGAGAGTTCTGAGCGGGATCTTTGACAGCCAAAGATTTTAATTGCGTTAACGGAGTGTACGTATTTTCCTTTCTGGTGCCTCCAGGAAGTGTAATGGTTGCTGGCATAAACCAATTATACTTATTGTAGGTCATGAGCCCTTGCCCGGGAATGGAGATGAGAGAAAGCTGATTATTATTGTCATAGCTATATTCAAAGGCACAGGGGTCAGGTCTCAACATTCAACAAACCCTCCTTTTTTACCTTACCAAGGATTCTCCCTAACTCCCTATTTCCCTTTACCATCTCATTAACTCTTCTGCTCAACTGGCTGATCGCACTGCCCTTCATCCCAAAGTAGGCCCCGATCTCATCAAGTCTCATCCCACTATGTTGATGACTTAAGTAAATACACATCTTTTTATATAGAGTGTGATCTTTCCCTAAGACCTTAACTACTGCTTTCCCAATTTCCTCAGGAGAAGGTCCTCTTAAAACTCTCTTGATCGCTGGAATGTTTCGCTTGTCTACCTTCTTTTTCTCCAGATATTCTATTCTGATTCTGTTGATAAATTCTTCACTCCCCAAGAATGTAGATGCAATGACTCTTCTAAAAGGACTCTCCAGCTCCTTGGTTTCTCCCCTCTCCACATATTCCCTGTACCGCCTGTATCCCTTCCTCCCCTCACCACCAAAATCCCCAAGAACCAATTCCGCCGTTAACCATTGCGGCTTTTTGTCTTTTCCCACAAAGTATCGGTAACTCGACCACGGATATTCCGAAGGGCTTTTCACCATACCTGCCCGTACCGGATTGAGATGAATATATCGAGATAATTCTTTGCAATAAGCATCTTTATCAACAAGGATGCCCTTAAATCGGCCCTGGAAGAGATGCCCGCAGCGATCCCGTTTGACATTGAAGTAGGTTGTGTAAGCTCCATTGATATGATGAATAATCTGTGAAAGGTTCCCTCTCGGTGTTTCCAAAAGAAGATGGTAATGATTTCCCATGAGGCAATAAACGTGGATGATAGCTCCATAACGATCGTGGGCGGATTCAAGGTAGGTTAGATATTTTTCCCTGTCTCGGGTGCTTTGAAATACCATCTTTCTTTCGTTTCCTCGGGAGGTCACGTGATAAAAAGCTCCCGGATACTCAATCCTTAATGGCCGCGACACTACTATTTTCTCCCAATCATTCTCTACCCTGACTTATCAATGTATCTCGAACCTTGTCCTATGTTGAGACCTGACCCCTATGGCTTCATTCTTTGAGAACCGTCCCCAAGTTTCAATTTATGATTCTATTCAGGGTTGTATTATGTTGAGATCTGACCCCGTAGGCTTTTCAAATAGTTTGTGACTTATTGTTTGCACATCGCTATTTGAGAACCGTCCCTAAGTGACCTATTCCACCCTCCTATTTTTATCTTTCAAGACATTCATATTAAATTCACCTGGTTTACATTTATACCAGAACCATTCTTTGGCTTTATCATATCTTTTCCCAGCGCAAAATATTACCAAACAAGTATCATCATCAAAGTACCATACAAGCCAAGATACGCCCGACCCAAACACATCATGACATGGGCCAATGATATCCTCAATTTCCTTAAATGTCATTTCCTTAAGCGTCATTTCCCTTTTCAATATTTCCTTCAATTTACTTGGTAGCGGTTTAACCTTTACTGTATTCATTTTATCAACCTCAGCATTCATGGAATAGCATAGGTTTTTAGCACCATCATCCTGCTTAAAACCAACAAGGTCTATAAACATAACCATACAGAAAATAAATGCAACAATATTTCGATTATGCATATCCGTTCCTCCACATATATAATTTAAAATTCATTAAACTCTTTACTATGCTATTACCAACTTCCGCCACCACCGCCCTCAGCGCCACCCCCCACTCACTCTTATTCCAGACTTACTCGAGTTATTTGCACAGAGATAACCACAGTTTTGATAATTGTTTTGGCCTCTGTCTGAG
>JBGQMP010000321.1:0-2230 GCA_041500685.1 Thermodesulfovibrionia bacterium
GACTTCAGAAATCGTGGAGTCTAGATATAGAGTATGTTGACCACTATGGGTTAAAGGAGTTCCTCAGGGCAGTGGTAAACAGGGAGGACGACAGGTGCATTATTTGCTACTCTATGAGGCTTGAAGAAGCAGCGAAGACCGCAAAAAGGATGGGGCTTGACGGCTTCACAACTTCTCTTCTTGTAAGTCCTTATCAGAAGTTTGATAAGATAATTGCAATAGGTCAGGAGATGGGAAGGAGATACGCTATACCCTTCTATGTTGAAGATTTCAGGCAGGGATGGAAGACTGGTATAAATCTCTCAAAAGACCTCGGCCTTTACAGACAGAAATATTGCGGGTGCATATATTCAGAGATGGAGAAACACATAAAGACAGTGAAGAGTGACAAGTGATGAGTATAAAAGTTTATACGGTTTATTGGGTTTACACAGTTAATTGTGTAATGAACTCAAGAAACTCAAGAAACTCAAGAAACTCAAGAAATCTATTGTGATGGCTGATGGTATTCAATATATAGGTAGATTTCTTTTATTCCTCGGTCTCATTGTTGCAGCGATAGGTGGATTACTTCTCCTCTCGGGTAAGATTCCTTGGATAGGAAGGCTTCCCGGTGACATCATGATTCAGCGTAAAAATTTTACTTTCTATTTTCCCTTGGCTACGAGTATTCTTTTGAGTTTGATATTGACCCTTCTTTTCTGGCTTTTAGTAAGAAGATGAGGAAGATAATAAGACCTTTTCTGATAATCCTGATCCTTTTCCTAAGCTTAGCAGATGCTTTTGCAGCAGATACAATAAAAGTGCTTATCGTAAATGAAGTATATCCTAACGTCCCAGCAAAAAACGAGAAGATAGAGAAGATGGGGAGCATGAAGGGAGACCTCCTTGTGGTTGGTTCCCACTACAGTGGCAATATTGAAGTATGGAAAGGTGACGGCGGTCTCTACCTCATAAACGAACTCCCGCTGGAAGATTATGTAAAGGAAGTTGTTATGGCAGAAGTTGGTTCTAACTGGGAAATGGAAGCACTGAAAGTGCAGGCAGTTTTATCGAGGACTTACGGCGTATATCAGAAGAAGATGAGCAGAAACTCATTATTCCATATTACTTCTTCCGTCCTCCATCAGGCTTATAAGGGCAATAGTTCTGACATACGGGTTGCTTATGCAGTTCAAGAAACAGCCGGTGAAATACTCACCTTTAACGGAAGTCCTATCGAGCCCCTTTATCACTCAACATGCGGAGGAAGGACTGAGAATCCCGAGGATGTCTTTGGAAAGAGTTATCCCTATCTCAGGTCTGTTGAGTCAAATTGTGAGAGTTCTCCATATTGGGTCTGGGAGAGAACAATCCCCTTAACAGAAATAGAAAAGGCCCTAAATATTTCGGGACTTAAGGAGATAGCGGTGAAATCCTATACCTCAACGAAGAGGATCAAAGAACCTACGGTAATATGTGATTCTGGAACAACCACCATTAAGGCAACAGATTTCAGAAAGGCCCTCGGCTGGAACCGCATTCCCAGCACAAATTTTACGGTTAAAAAAGATGAAGATTCCATGATTTTTGAGGGGAAGGGCTATGGCCACGGTGTTGGCCTCTGTCAATGGAGTGCCCTGCAGATGGCGCAAGAAGGGAAAAGTTACAAAGAGATCCTATCCTTCTTTTATTCAGGGACAACGATACAGCTTTATGAAAGTCACTGACTTCGACTTTTTTCTTCCGAAAGAACTTATTGCAAAAAGGCCTTTGAAACAACGGGATAGCTCAAGACTTCTTGTACTCCACAGAGATGGTATGATTGAGCACAGAAACTTTTCTGACCTCCCTGCATATCTTGATCCAGGAGACATGCTTCTTATAAACAACACAAAAGTCTTTCCTGCAAGACTTACGGGATATAAAAATACCGGTGGCACTCTCGAAATCCTTCTTGTAAGAGAAAAGGAAAATAACATATGGGAAGTGCTCTCAAGAGGAAGGTATACAGGAATCCTGAAAATTTCAGAGGAGCTTCAGGCTGTGATTCAAGATGGGAAAACGGCGATTTTTCAGTATTCTGGAGATCTTATGGATATAATCTGGAAATGCGGTGATATGCCCCTTCCACCATATATCAGGCGTTTGCCCGATGCATTGGATAAAGAACAATACCAGACAGTCTATGCAAGGGAAGAAGGTTCTATAGCAGCCCCAACAGCTGGTCTTCATTTTACGGAGAGCCTCC
>JBGQMP010000322.1:0-2227 GCA_041500685.1 Thermodesulfovibrionia bacterium
AATATTAGGGTTGGCACTTATAGCAGCTATACGTAACAAATCCTGTTTTTTCCAATTGGGCTAATAGGTTATATAGTGTTTTTCTCCTCCAGTTTTCTGTTGGTGTCAAGCCCTAATATATCATCAGGGGTGTCCTCTTGCTGATCTCTGCATAATCACCTCCATTGCTCTAAAGTAATCCCTCATCACCTTGAGGTTGGATATGGAGCAGTAGCGTTCCGTCGTATTGATACCGTTATGGCCTAAAAGGTCCTGGATGGTCTCCACCACAGCATCGGCATTGAGCATCTGAGTTGCCATGGTGTGCCTGAGCTGGTGGCAGGAAACATCAAGGCCTGAGATCCTGGAGTAATACTCTATCCTCTTCTGGATCCCTCTAACAGAAATAGGTTCGCCCAGGTGAAGACCCTTCTCCACGAGGAAGAATCTCTTTGCCTTAGAATATTGCCGCATCTTTAGATAATTTACAATAGCCTCGTATGCATCCCGGCTCACATATACTACCCTCTCTTTACGGCCCTTACCGTTACGAACAAAGATCCTGTTTCGCTTCAGATCCAAATCAGAGACACATAGATTAGCCACCTCATCTACTCTCAATCCGCATCTCAGCATAATCCGGAAGATGGCCCGGTCACGGGGTCTCCTTATGCTGTCAAAAAGAACAACTACCTCCTCATCCCTGAGATGCCTTGGTAAAGGTTTCGGCATGCGAAGGGCAGAGCCCTTCTTAATAGGATTAGGAACCTCTATCCCCTCATCATGATGAAGGTAGTCATAAAAGACTCTAATACAGGCCAAATGGCAATTGATCGTCTTAGGTTTCAGCCTCTTGTACAATAGGTGATCAGTATATTCCGCTATCTTATTACGATCTACCTCTTCAATAGGCACATCCACCCAGACCACAAAGTGCTTAAGGATGTTCATGTAGTTCTTCACTGTGTGAGGGGAGTAGTTGCGTCTTTTCAAGAAGCGCCTGTAGTTCACTATCACGTTCGTAATTGCCATCCCGCTCTCTCCTTTCTATGATAGCCATGGCCTTAAAATACTCTTCCTCCCTGGTCTTATCCGTTAATACGGCATATCTCCTGGTCACGCCCAACCGTGAGTGCCCCATCAGTTTCTCCAGACACTCCAATGGCATCCTCGCATTGATGAGATCAGTTGCATAGGTGTGCCTGAGACAATGCAGTGTATAACCCTTGTGGGAGAGCCCTGCCTTGTCTAGATATCTGACAAATATCATACGGGCAGCCTGGTAACTCAATGGCCTTCCTTTATAACCATAAAAGATTAATTCATACCTCTGCTTCCGTTCTTTTATCCAGGCCTTTATGGCAGCCTTAGCATCTTCGCTAAAATACACTGCCCTTCCGCGCCGGTTCTTTTCTCCCTCATAGATCAAGATCTTCTGCTCTTCCATATTCACGTCTATCATCTTGGTTCTCAACAGCTCTCCTATCCTCATCCCCGTCCTCAACAGAAGAATTATCATGGCCCGATCTCTCACACTGCCCTTTACTGCAAGCAACCTGTCTATATCATCCGAATCTATTGCGCGAGGAAGAGGTTCGGGCATCTTGATAGTCAGCTTCCGGGGAAACACCTCCTCCCTGATATCTCCCTTATCTATCATGAACCTGAGAAATGCCTTCGCTACTGTCAGCCTTAACTTAACTGTGGATATCTTTATCCCTTTGTCTTGCTCATGCTCTACAAATGCCTCAAGATCATTCCTTGTTATCTCCTTTATCCCTCCTCTCCCAATCTCTTTCAGAAATTTTAAAAAACAGGATATTGCAGAATAACTGCCCCTCATTGTATTTGCCTGGAAGTTACGGCGGTATTGATAACGAAGATACTCTTCAAGGTGCTCTTGACCTACCATATCTAATGCCGAGAGTTTCGAGAGAACATGGTCCAATATCTGACGTCTGTTCTCTTCTGGTGTCTTTAATGGTTCCGGTATTTCAATAGGGAATGGATCAGGTTCAAGCTGGAAAAGCCTATGAAAATATCTTTCTAAATCATCTTCGTCAGGTTGGGGTGGGTGATGAATATTATTTTTTGAAGTGTTGATTACTCTTGAAAAACTGTGCCCTTCTAGGGATAATCCTTCTGGGGTCATATCTGCCTCCTTTCTGATTTATTAGCCAATTTCTCAGAAAAAACAGGTAGATGATGACCCTTTATATTTTGTCAGTCAATTATCATTTTGTTACGT
>JBGQMP010000323.1:0-2215 GCA_041500685.1 Thermodesulfovibrionia bacterium
CTGAAGAATAAAAAGCAACAATTACCTAAGAAAAGAAGGGTTGGAGAGTATATTACAAGCGGAATAAGTACGCCATGTGATAATAAATTGTTCGTGATGCTTTACCGTGAATTGCTGAATATTATGAGTTTGACTTCCATTGTTGTAAAAACTATTATGAAAGTAAGGTAAGTTGTGTTTGGGCTTTGGATGAAATCGGCTTGAGATCAGAGACGCCAAACAAACACAAAATGTCCCAGCAGCATTAACAAATCAAATGCTGCTGGGAACTATTTATTACTTTTTTCTTCTTTGATAAAACACACGGTGAACATAAACATCATATTAAATCTCCAAAAGAACAAAAATAGTATCAAGTCTCTTACAGGGAGGAAATCATATTCCTCTCTTTGCTAACCCTCTGACCTGCTTATCCTCCTTGTTGAAAGTGAGGATAAGTGGGTCTGAAATTTAAATTCCTATTCAGTAAGAGTTTTCTGATAATATATTACTCAAACAACTTTCACATAAAAAGGAGAGTAAGATGCCAAAAGAAAAAACAAAACTCGTGATAGCGTCAACTACAAGCACCCAAAATTCAGGACTTTTTGACATCCTGATTCCAGCATATGAAAAATCAACAAAATATGATGTAAAGCTAGACGTAATTGCTGTTGGAACAGGAAAGGCCATAAGGATTGCAAAGAAAGGAGAGGCTGATTTATTGTTTGTACATGACCCCTTCCGGGAAGAAAAGTTTGTTACGGAAGGATATGGTGTTAATAGAAGGGCTGTAATGCATAATGATTTTGTTATCGTTGGACCAGATAAGGATCCTGCGAAGATAAAAGGCCTCAGAAGTGTAGTAGAGGTATTTGAAGACATTGCTGAGAAGGGGTCGTCCTTTGTATCAAGGGGTGATGATTCAGGAACGAATATCAGAGAATTAGACATATGGGATGACGCTGGTATTAACCCAAAAGGCAAAGGCTGGTATTTTGAGGCTGGAGCTAATATGGGTGATACTCTCCTTGTGGCTAAACAAAAGGGTGCATATACATTGACTGATATGGGGACCTTTCTCAATTATGAATCTAAGCTTGAATTGAAAATTCTTTTTAAGGGTGATCCGATATTGAGGAATAACTATAGTGTCATTGCTGTCAATCCTGACAGATTTTCACATATTAGATACAGAGAATCTATGGATTTTATCGCATTTGTCACATCACCGGAAGGCCAGCGTTTAATAGGAAATTATAAGAGGCATGGCGTGAATCTTTTTTATCCCGATGCGATGCCTTCAGTGATGGGTCAGAAAAGATAGAATTAGGCTTCGGACTTTTATCAAGGTGTAGCTTATGAGCATCATCATAATGAATGACATGACACCGTAAATAAGGAGGAAAGATGAGATTACTGAAAGCCATTTTAACTTTAGCGTTTGTTTTAGTGGTTGGTATAACGATAGGTCTTTCAGCAGAGAAGGAAATAATCCTTGCATCCACCACAAGCACAGAGAATTCAGGATTGTTTGGCTATATTCTGCCCATATTTGAGAAAAAGACAGGCATAAAGGTGAAAGTTGTTGCACGAGGCACAGGGGCAGCCATTGAAATGGGTAAAAGAGCAGATGCAGATGCTGTCTTCGTCCATGCAAAGGAAATGGAATTGAAAGCTGTAGAGGAAGGATATTTTGTCAATCGCCATGATGTCATGTACAATGATTTTATTATAATAGGTCCTTCCAATGATCCTGCAAAAATAAAAGGGATTAAGTCTACCATTGATGCTTTTCATAAGATTGCGGAGAGTGTAAATCCCTTTGTTTCACGTGGAGATAATTCAGGGACTCATATGAAAGAACTCGAAATCTGGAAAAAAGCAGGTATTGATCCAAAAGGGAATAAATGGTATCTCGAAGCAGGTCAGGGAATGGAGAAAACTCAGAGGATTGCGAATGAAAAACGTGCATATACCTTGACAGACAGGGGAACGTGGCTTGGGACAAAGGAGAAGGACAAGCTCGAAATGGTTATCGTATTTGAAGGTGATCCGATACTCTTTAATCAGTATGGAGTAATGGCTATTAATCCAGAGAAGCAAAAGCATGTGAAATATAAAGAAGCGATGGAATTTATTAACTGGATTATATCAAAGGATGGACAGCAGGCCATAGCCTCATTTAAAGATACGTATGGCAACCAGCTATTTATTCCCAATGCAAAATGAGTCA
>JBGQMP010000324.1:0-2206 GCA_041500685.1 Thermodesulfovibrionia bacterium
TATCACGACTCTGATAAGATTGTAGATTATATTATAAAAAGATATAGTGACGCATTAGCGTTGAGGATACGTAATGATGAAATTACCCGTTACAAAACCAATTTTTGACAGAGAAGAATATGAGTTAATTACCAAACCTCAGATTCAGAGGTGGGAGTAACGAAATTGTGACTGACATAATAAGTTCCTTAACCGGAATAGCGTTATGAGGGTTATCATCATCGGATCCAAAGGCTTTATTGGAAAGAACTTGCTTCACATTATTCAGAAGAAGGGGATCGAGGTGCAAGGGTTCTCTTCCTCTGAACCCGGTAATATTGATCCCCAAACAGGTATCCTATCTGATGAATTCAGAATTCCCGATGGTACGACTGTGGTGATATATCTTGCTCAATCACCATATTATTGTCAGATCCCAGAAATGCTCCATCATATTATAAACGTGAATGCAGCATCAGCAGTGAAAACGGCTCAGCTCTCGCATAAAGCAAAGGTAAAGCGGTTCATTTATGCCTCGACGGGTAACGTCTATATGCCGAGTTTCGGAGCGACGCCTGAAACAGCCCCTACTGGGAGAGAGGGCGGGTACGGCATGACTAAAATTTTCGCAGAGAAGGTCCTCTCTTTATTCAAAAAGTATATGGATGTCATTATAATAAGACCTTTTGGGATTTATGGACCAGGACAGACCAATAAGCTTGTACCAAGGCTTTTGAACTCACTTTTGCAGGGGCAAGAGATTTACATCGAGAGAAATCCCCATGACCCAACAGATGTAGATGGATTAAAGATTTCTCTCTGCTATATTGAGGATGCGGTCAAAATGTTATACAAACTTATTACTGATGGGGGGCCTGATTATCTTAATCTTGCCGGAGATCGTGCTGTGAGCATACGAGAAACGGTAACCATTATGGCCAACTATCTGGAAAAAGAGTACAGGTTTAAAATTTCTGAAAATTACCGTCACTTTGATCTCATAGCAGATGTCTCCTTGCTCAAAAAAACTCTAAACCCGGCATTTACAGACCTGAAGGATGGATTACGAGCAACCGTAGCCGATGCATTATTTAGAAAATAGCGGGAGTGTGTCCCTGCCTACGGCAGGCAGATGTCTCGCATGTCCGCAACCCATTGAAATTTCATTGGTCATGGACGATTAACTGGTCATGAAAAATGAGATAGAATCTTAATCTTGGCAATCTTTATGGCTGAAATAAAAGTTCTTCATTTACCCACCCTTGTTGGAGGCAATTCATGGGGACTTGCTCAGGGTGAAAGGAGACTGGGGCTTGACTCGAGGGTTTTGACAACCTCAAATAATTACTTAAATTACCCCTGCGATATCTCTTTACACTGGGAGAAGAAAGGATCCATTGGGATCGTTCTTGATAGTATGAGAGCCTTTTTAAAATACAGAAGTAAATTTGATGTATTTCATTTTAATTACGGTTCAACGTTGATTGACTTTAGCGAATATGGAGTTTATCATTGGGATCTCCCATTCTATCCTAAAGGGAAAAAGATTATATTCACTTATAACGGTTGTGATGCCAGGCAAAAATATAAGACCATGGCAAGGAATAATATAGCGCCCTGTAATGAAGAGAATTGTAATAATGGTGTATGTAATAGTGGAATGATGGACAAGAGACGGGGAAAACGCATCAATATTGTATCGGAATATGCTCATTGTATATTCGCTGTAAATCCTGATTTGCTCTATTTCTTACCAGAAAACGTTTCATCATTTCTGCCATACAGTATTGCGAGCTGGTATGAAATTCAAACCATACCCTATAACATTGGTCGAAAGATTAGGGTCCTCCATGCCGCAACAGACTATGCTGCTAAGGGATCCCGTTACATCATTCAAGCATTAGAAAATCTGAAAAAAAGCTATCCTATAGAGATTATTTTTATTGAAAAGATTTCTAATAAGGAAGCTTTAGAAATCTATAAACAGGCTGACCTGGTCATTGACCAGGTACTGGCGGGGTGGTACGGAGGTTTTGCGGTAGAGGCAATGAAGATGGGAAAACCTGTCGGTGTTTTTATAAGAGAGGAAGATCTTAAATTCATCCCGGAAAAAATGGCAAAAGACTTAAAAGATGCAATCCTTAACTTAAATCCATTTAACCTTGAAAAGGTATTGGAAGAGTATTTGCAGGACTCCAAGTTGTTATCCTCTAAAAGAGAGGCAGCA
>JBGQMP010000325.1:0-2193 GCA_041500685.1 Thermodesulfovibrionia bacterium
GATACCTTGTTTTTTGCTCTTCTGTCCCGAAGGCCTGTATGATCTCCGACCCGAAGCATGGGGTAAGAACCGATACACTAATACCGAGATCAACGGCAGAAAATTCCTCCTCAAGGATACAACGTTCCAGCATGCCGAGGCCGGCTCCTCCGTATTTTTCATCAATAAATAACCCTACAAATCCAAGCTCGACAGCCTTTTTGAATATCGTCTCATCAAACGTCTCTTCCCTGTCAAACTCCTCCGCCCTTTCAGCAAATTCCTTTTCGGCAAATTCCCTTGCCGCCTTTGCTATGTCCTTCTGTTCATTTGTCAGTTTGAAGTCCATCTCTTGCCATCCCGTATTATATTTTTAAATTTTTACTAAACTCTTTATTTACCGCCCGTTTTCTGCGCTTACCTGAGATGTCCGCCATCGCTGAAGCTATGGCGGGACAGTCAACAAACGCTGAGGTTTTTAATCATAGTATCTTCCCCTGAGAAGGGGGAAATTAAAAGAGCAAGTCAGGCCTGTCCGATTATTATTTCCGGACAATTTTAGATAAAGTTGACACGCATTTTATCCCATGGTACCAGAATAAATTGAATGCTTATTCTATAATTTCTTCTTGTCCGGTATACTATATTTATAACAAATATCAAATACAAATAGCGATTATTTTCTGAGTTTAAGTTAGAAAAAGGGCATAACATTTTTTTATTATTATTGGAGGTAAAAATGGCTACTGTAAAAAAAGTTGCCGTCATCGGAGCCGGAATGATGGGGGCTGAAATAGCACTTTGTTTTGCTTCAAAGTGTCAATCCCATTTTTAGTTGAGATTCTATAGCGGCTCCTTTGTTATGACTGCATCATGTAGCAACAGCCTTCTTTATTTCCATCGATAAATCTATTCCTCTTTGTAAGGCAGATCTCAGTTTAGAGAGATGCCTGTATCCGTTAACCTTATTTAACCTCTGCTCTATGTGGAGCAAAGATGCTGCCACCCACCTCTGCTTCTGGCTGCTGTTTCTCCAGTAATCCACCTTATCCGTCTTCTGCCCTATAAGGGCCATCACTGACTCGATCATGTTCGTCGTCGTAAAACTCCTTTTGAGTTCACTTTGCATTCCGAGCCTGTGCACAGTGAGTGTCTCATCAAACCCCTCATCGAGGCTCGCAACCGCCGACTCGTTAATCAGCTTGATCTCGGCCCTTACCCTCTTAAGGGCAGTCTTTGCCTCCTCATAGGTCGATTTGTCATAGGCCCTCTGAATCTTCTGCCTGAACTGAGAATGCAACCCCTTGGGAAGATATTTAAGCACATTCTCCCTTTTGTGCCACCGGCACCTCTGCACGGCGGCATAAATACCAAACACCTCGTCTATCGCCTTCCTCAAACCCTTGGCCCCGTCTATTACACATAGAAGCCCCTTGTCATACCTGAGTCCACGGTCAATAAGCCCTTGCAGAAAGTCCTTGCACACCCTATGGTTCTCCGTGGCGGCATGAATAAGACCAAGCACCACCTTCCTGCCCTCAATCGTTATCCCTATTGCTATGATTACCCCGTCGTCACCAAAACTCTTGCCATCTATAACAATCGCTACAAAATCATGTCCATCAAGCCCCCGCTCCTGAAGCTCCCTGAGCTTCTTCTCGCTCACCCTTATGAACCCGCCTCGATACGGTCGACGGACTCAGCGACAACGCCCCAGGTATCGCCTCCGCACACTCCCTGTAGTTCCTCGTGCTCAGCCCGTAAAGCACCCTCCTTAAAAGCAACTCGTCCAGATCCTTCGGCTCCTGAAACCTCTCATAAACACTAAGTGGGACTTCCTTGTTGTTGATGGTGTCCCTTACCCTCTGATACATGATGGGCACCTTCTGGTCTTTTATGTAAACAGACCCCTTCTGCCTGGTCCACCTGCAATACCCTGACATCCCATTACGCTTGTACCTGTCTCCCGCAAGCCTCCTCACCTCCGCCTGAAGCTCCTCCTTTATGTGCATAACCCCCAGAGGCATCAACTCCTGTATGAGTGCCAGCCTGCCCTCAATCCCCATCGCCCAGTATCCCTCTAAATCCTTAACCTCCTCTCTATTTGCCCTTCTAACCTTGCTTTTTCCAGAAATCTTCAGTATCCTCTTCATAACGGCTCCTTTCTTGGTGCTTTGTTAATCTCCTAAATTACTTCACCATCTTAGGAGCCGC
>JBGQMP010000326.1:0-2192 GCA_041500685.1 Thermodesulfovibrionia bacterium
GATGCTAATAAGATTGAGATAAAAAAGGCTATAGAAGAGATTTTCAAGGTAAAAGTTGAGAAGGTTTCGACAATACATATAAAAGGTAAATGGAAAAGATATGGAAGATCTCTTGGTAAAAGGCCTGATAGAAAAAAGGCGGTGATTACCCTTAAGAAAGGTGAAAAACTCGACTTTATTGAAGGCGTATAATGGGTATTAAAACATATAATCCGACATCACCAGGCAGAAGATTCCAGACAGTCTCTGACTTTACTGATCTCACAGCAGATACACCATACAAGCCTCTTTTGAGGTCAAAGAGGAGGAGTGGTGGTAGAAATAACAGTGGTCGTGTTACTGCTTGGCATAGAGGTGGTGGTATCAGAAGGGCCTATAGGATTATCGATTTCAAAAGGGATAAAGTAGGTGTCCTCGCAGAGGTTGAGACAATAGAGTATGATCCCAACAGGTCTGCAAGAATTGCCCTTCTGAAATATAGAGATGGTGATAGGAGATACATCATTGCACCCTCAGGACTTCAGGTGGGAGATGGGGTTATATCAGGTAAAGATGCCGAGATAAAAATTGGCAATGCTTTACCTTTAAGTTATATACCGTTAGGAACATTCATACATAATATTGAACTTCGTCCAGGGGAAGGTGCCAAATTTGCGAGAAGTGCAGGCTCTTCAGTACAGCTCATAGCTAAAGAGGATAAGTATGTCCAGGTTAAGCTCCCATCAGGCGAAGTGCGGCTCATCCCTTCAGGCTGTATGGCTACAATCGGACAGATTAGTAACCCTGACCATGGGAATATTTCTTATGGCAAGGCAGGAAGAACGAGACTGCTGGGCAGAAGACCTCACGTAAGGGGTGTTGCAATGAACCCTGTTGATCATCCCCTCGGCGGAGGTGAGGGCAAAAGCTCTGGTGGCAGACCGGCATGCTCACCATGGGGAAAACCTGAAGGAGTCAAAACAAGGAGTAATAAAAGAACCGATAAATTTATTGTGAAGAGGAGAAAGTAAGTTGGCGAGGTCCTTAAAAAAAGGCCCCTTTGTAGATGAGAAGCTCATGAAGAAGGTCAAGTTAATGATGGAAAGTGGTGAGAAAAAGATTATCAAAACATGGTCGAGACGCTCTACCATAATACCCGAGTTTATAGGGTACACCTTTGCTGTTCATAATGGTAAGAAGTTCATACCTGTTTACGTTACAGAAAACATGGTAGGCCATAAGCTTGGCGAGTTTTCACCGACAAGGACCTTTAGATCTCATGCAGGTTCAGAAAAGACTGCAAAGGGGTAAAAGAATTTTTTATGGAGTCAAAGGCAATATTACGATATGCGCGGATAACACCGCGGAAGGCGAGGAGAGTAGTAAACTTGATAAGGGGCAAAAGTGCCGGTGATGCACTTCTGTTTCTCCATTTTATGCCATATAGGGGTGCGAAGTTCCTTGAAAAACTTCTCAAGTCTGCTATTGCGAATGCAGAACAGAAAAAGGCTGTTAATCCTGAATCCATGAAGATTGTAAGAACTTTTGTGGATCAAGGACCTGTAATGAAAAGAGTTGAACCGAGAGCAATGGGAAGGTCAAATGTGATCAGGAAAAGAACTTGCCATATAACATTAGTTTTATCAGAGGAAGAATAGGAGGTCAATCTGGGTCAGAAAACACATCCTATAGGATTTCGGCTTGGCATAGTCAAGACTTGGGATTCGAGATGGTATCTCAAAAAGGGGTATGCTGGACAACTTCTTGAAGATATCAATATAAGGAAGATGCTTAAGAACAGGCTTTTCCATGCTGGAGTTTCGAAGATAGAGATAGAAAGAGCAGGTCAGAACATGAGGGTGGCAATTCATACTGCAAGACCAGGGATTATTATTGGTAAAAAGGGCGCTGAGGTAGAGAAGCTCAGAAAAGACCTTCAACTGATGACAGGCAGGGATATTGCGATAGATATTAAAGAAATAAGGAAACCAGAAATAGATGCGCAACTTGTTGCTGAGAATATAGCCCTTCAACTTGAAAAGAGGATTGCCTTCAGAAGGGCTATGAAGAGGGCTGTAACCTCAGCCATGAGATTTGGTGCTCTCGGTGTAAAGATATCATGCTCAGGAAGGCTTGCTGGTTCTGAAATAGCACGGTCAGAGTGGTATAGGGAGGGCAGGGTTCCGCTCCATACACTAAGGGCTGATATAGAC
>JBGQMP010000327.1:0-2189 GCA_041500685.1 Thermodesulfovibrionia bacterium
GACACTGTCTTCTATTCGCTCAATATAAAGTATCTCAGTGTTCTCAAGAATAACCGAATGCTGAATAACAGAACTTATTATTCTCACATTCCCACCTATGCTTGTGTACGGACCTATAAAGGAGTTTATAATTTTTGTACCTTTTCCTATAACAACAGGCCCCCTTATTGTAGAGTTTTCGACCTCTGCGTCTTGTTCTATCGTAACCCTTCCGCTGATTTTCGATTGTCCATCCACAAAACCTTTTATCTCAGCCTGGACATATGCATCCAGAACAATCGAATTTGCCTCGAGAAGGTCATCCTTTTTCCCGGTGTCCAGCCACCAGCCATGAAGAATCTCAGCCTTTACCCTATAGCCTAAATTAATCATCTCCTGAATTGCATCGGTTATCTCAAGTTCTCCTCTCTCTGATGGGTTTATCCTCGCTATAGCTGAATGAATTTTTGGAGAAAATATGTAAACACCAACAAGTGCAAGATCCGATATAAATTCTTTGGGTTTCTCCACGAGCCTTGTGAGATTCCCTCTTTCATCGAGCGCACCGACTCCGAAATGTTGCGGATTCATAACTTTTTTTAAGAATACAAGGGCATCAAGGTTTTCATCATAAAATCTCTTTATAGCACTCTTTATCCCACTCTGAAGTAAGTTATCACCTAAGTACATCACAAAATCAGAATCATCTAGAAACCCAAGGGCAGTCTTTACAGCGTGTGCGAGACCTAGAGGCTCCTGTAAGATATAATTGACATGAAATCCCCATGCAGAACCATCTTCAACATATTCTTTTACCTGCTGGCCTGTTTCTTCTGCTATCACAATACCTACATCTACTAAACCCGCATTTTTTATATGCTCAAGGACATAACCTAAGATTGGTCTATTTGCAACAGGAACGAGCTGCTTTGCCATTGTATAGGTTAAAGGTCGAAGCCTTGTACCTTTCCCTCCGCTTAATACTAATGCCTTCATAACCTATCTCCTCAATAAAACCCTACTTTGTTTTTAGCTGGCAAGCTCACAAGCTATTTAGCTAACAAGCTGACAAGCTGGCAAGCGATCAAGCCAGCAAGCAAGTCAGTAAGCTAACCAGCTACTTTCTTGTAAAAATTCCAAAGCAACTTCCCGACCTGATTGCGTAGATTTTCAATCTTTACATAATCCTGGTCATTTATATAGCCAAGTCTCTTTGAAAAATCGAGTAAATATTCAGCTTCTGCCATTGAACCGATAGCTATACTCACAAATCTTGCGAGTTCTTTATCACCTTTCCTAGCATATCCTTCTACAATATTAGTTGGGATTGAAAGGACAGCCCTTCTTAACTGAGAAGTAAGGCCGTACACTTCGTCTTTCGGGAATTTCTTAGTTATTTGATAGACTTCGAAAGCAAGTTCATCAGATTTCTGCCAAACGATTAGTTCTTTGTAGTTCATTCTAAAGTTTCAAGCAACAAGCTATCAAGCCAGCAAGCTAGGAGCAAAGGGCATCTTGAGCAAGCTGACAAGAAAGTCTGCAAGCCAGCAAGCTGGGAAGCTGTAAAGCTAATGGTCATTTCTTTTGAATGTATTCCCTGATACACTTTATAAATAACTTAAAATCTTTAAGGTTATTTTTATAAATTCCATAAGTGATAGAATCGTCGATGCCATTATATGCATGAATCAAAATATTTCCAAATCTCACCATTGCCTTAAAAGTATCAACTGTCCGCTTGGGAAGAATTTCGCCTTTTGAGAGGATTTCGAAGCAATCAGAGTAGGTTTCTGGCTCCTGTAGATCCAAACCACTAATAAAATGTTTGCAAATATCAACCATCTGTTCGATTGCAAGTTCTATATTTCTTTCTACAAATCTTTTGACAATTATGTTTTTTTAAAATTCGTCAAAACTCTCTATGCTAACAGTTCTTAGTTCTCTTAAAAGGTCTTCAATTTTTCTCAACTTCTTCTCAACTAAATGCCTGTTAATCATAGACATAAATTCCAGAGACGAATTTATATTCGTCATAATCGGAGATAGTCTTTTCTCTAAATCGCATATAAACATCTCTGTCTTTTATAATCAAGGGAATTCCGTACTTCATAATCTGATGTCTGAGAAAGGCAGAGGCGCTGTTTAAGGTTACAAGATCGGTTTCCTTACCTGTTAAATCCGAAAGGGTATTTATGAGGTAGAGCAAATCA
>JBGQMP010000328.1:0-2185 GCA_041500685.1 Thermodesulfovibrionia bacterium
GGAGACGCCTTAGGTCAGCCAGTCCAAGATCATGTTAAGAATGAAGTGCTGGTTAGTCTAATAGATAAAATATTGGTTATCAATATGCCTTATTATACAGAAGAGATATGCCTCATAGACTCAGGTGACAGCAGGCTCAGGATTCATGTTAGCCCTGTTAGGGATGGGATGGGGTTACTTATTGGATCGGTAACTCTGCTCCATGACGTCGCTCAACTCAGTGCTTTAGACAAGCTCAAGTCTAATTTCTTAGCCATGGTTTCTCATCAATTAAAATCCCCATTGAGCTCTACTCTACTTCAAACATCTATCCTTCTGGATGGGATGGTGGGAGAACTCAATGAGAAACAAAGAGATTTACTTCGAAAGATAAAAGCCAAAACAAAAGGTATGACGGATCTGGTTAATGACATTTTGGATGTCTGCTACATCGAAGAAGGTGGATACGTGACCCAAATAGAACCTTTGAATCTCTCCGAGATTTTAAAAAGAACTATCGAGGTGGTGCAACCCCAGGCTCAGGACAAGAATATCACCCTTCAGGTATCTGTAGAAGATCACCTCCCTTTCATTCATGGGAACAAAAGCAGTATGGAGGCTATGTTTCTTAACCTCATCATGAATGCTATTAAATATACGCTTCCAGGTGGGCAGGTTAGTGTCGGACTGAGAAAGGATGCTGAGTACCTTGAATTAAAGGTTTCTGATACCGGGATAGGCATTGAAGACAAGGATATCCTTCGTATTTTTGATAAATTCTACCGAGAAAGATCCGAGAGAACAAAACATATCAGCGGTACAGGCTTGGGCCTTTCCATTGTTAAAGGAGTTGTGGATGCCTATCGTGGATCTATCTATGTAGAAAGTGAGGTAGGGAAAGGCACTACATTTACCGTTTTACTCCCCATGTGATAACTAGCTTTTTAAGGTTAGCAGAAAATATTTTTTAAAAAGAGGAGGATGGAGTTTTTTGTATGAATTGCCTGAAGGCATACATTGACCATAAATCACACCTAAATATAAAACCAGCAGATATAGCATATACATATATGGTGTGAGGAGAAAAAATGATAGTAACACAAAAACGAGAATTCAATGAATTGATGGAGAACATTAAAAATTACAAAAGCGTTTTTCTTTTAGGATGCTCTGAGTGTGCAGCTTTATGCGGAACAGGAGGAGAACCTGAGGTTAAGGCAATGAAGGATGCCCTGGAGTCACAAGGGAAAGAGGTTACTGGTACGTTTGTTGCAAAATCAGGTTGCCAGGTACTTGGAACAAAAGTTGAGCTAAAACCATTTAAGGATGCTATAGATAAAGCTGATTGCATAATCGTTATGTCCTGTGGTGCTGGCACCCAGACAGCGGTGGAATTATACGAAAACAAGCCTGTCTTACCTGCCAATGACAGTTTGTTCCTTGCTAATATGACAAGACTTCAGGTATTCGATGAAAGATGTTCACTATGTGGTAAATGTATACTGGATAAGACTGGTGGGATCTGCCCCATAACAAGATGCGCTAAAGGCTTGCTTAATGGCCCTTGCGGGGGATCACAGGGTGGACTATGCGAGGTTTCAAAGGATACCCCATGCGTATGGCAACAGATTTACTCTCGCCTGATAAAACTAAATCAGCTCCATCTTCTAAAGGAGACGTCTCGGCCAAAGACAAAGCCAGTTCGTCCCCGAAGGCTGATTAGAGAAGATTTGAGATTGAAGAAGGAGCCAATAAAAAAAGTATAACGAGATGGGCTTCAGAGAGGCATTATATTCTAAAAAATTTGTGGTGACTGCAGAAATAGGACCTATTAAAGGCACTGCTGTACAGGAAATAATGGAAGATGCTGAACTTATTAAAGAAAAGGTGGACGCCATTAATGTCACCGATCTTCAAAGTTCTGTCATGCGATTGGGCTCCATGGCAGTTTGCCATATCCTCACAGATCGCAGCATTGATCCCATCTTCCAGCTCACATGCAGGGATAGAAACAGGCTAGCGCTCCAATCAGATCTATTAAGTGCCTGGGTTTTGGGTATCAGGAATGTGCTGGCCCTCACTGGAGATCATCCAACCTTGGGAGATCACCCTGAGGCAATGCCAGTTTTTGACTTAGATTCCGTAGGCCTTTTAAGAGCAATAGGTAACCTTAATGAAGGCTTTGATATGGTGGGAAACCAGCTCA
>JBGQMP010000329.1:0-2185 GCA_041500685.1 Thermodesulfovibrionia bacterium
AGTATGTGAGTGGATTAGACTCCACGAAAAGAAACCTGCAATCCGTTCTAAAGATAAAGAAGAAAATAAATTAGCGGACTGGATACACTCAAAAAGAAAAGCTTATAAAGGGCAGTCAGGAAAATTTTTTTCTTCAGACCAAGACATCGCTGAATCTTACGGATATACAACCCTCTTTAAATGAAAGGGCTCTATGAAAAAGATGAGTAACAGATTAAAGATCGTCGAAGGCGTAGCAGGTATATGGCATTACCATCTTTCAGAGTCTGGGACAACAGGTCAGCCCGCTTTATGTGGGAAGAAAGATGTTATGCACACCGAGATTCCTCTTTCGGTTTGGGGAATTAAAAGCCATCTGCATGAAACCTATTGTGAAGAATGCGAACGGCTTGCAAGAGACAGTAACAAAATTTAAAAGGTGAGGCCAAAAATGTCTAAAGAGTTCAACTATAAACGAGCTTGGGATGAGTACGTAAAGCCTGAATTTGAAAAGCTCTCTAGTGAAATACACAAGGCACTTGAAGCAACAAGGGCCGAGGTAGACGCCATATCTCAAATTGGGGCCACGATGCAAGTAACAGGGCAGTCCAAAGAACTTACGGCTATGTTTGATGCCCTTCCCGGTTCTCAATTGGCCTGGGCACATGAGGTTGTTTATTATTACGGACATCTTGCCTATGGGAAACAGTGTCAGAATGGCGGGCTCTATTGGAAGTTTCAAGACCTTGCCAGTATGTCCCTGATAAACCGTAAGCCTTATGACGGGGAGCTCCTACACCAGACCAAAATTAAAATGAAGACGGCCCTCGACGCCTTCTATGATCATGAAGCGGGTACGGATTATTCGGATGATGAGGTTCCAGAGTATCTTCTTAGCGTCTCCCCGGATATAGAAGAAGGCATTATTAAAATGCACAAGGTAGATTGTGTAAACCATAAACCCGATATGTTCTGTATTGGCAATGAGCACATGAGGTTAAGCAAAGGAATGTATATTGATCCCACAGTTGCTCCCTGCTCTGTCTGTAAACAACCTTATTCGGCCCACACTTCGGATCGGGTAATGTTTTTAAAGCCCGTAGTGAAAGCCGGTGATGATATAGACACCTTCTTAAAAGATAAAAAAGAATCCCTTCAAAAGGTTATGAAACATATCTTGGAGATATGCACCGCTGCAAAGATCAAACTTGACGGGTTCGCTTTCGTAAAACCTTAGAATGAGGTATGAATGATTACAGTATACCACAACTTTAAATTCATGGTGTATTCCATAGCCGCTCTCAATACCGATAAGCAAGCGACTCTCGGCAAAGTTACGGTGACGGCTGTTGCCCATGCTAATACTGATTCTTTGGGTGAAGCTTACCAGCTTACCAATCACATTGAAACAGGGTGGGAAGAAAACAAAAAGGTTAAAGTTGTTGGCATGGCAAAGAACCATCGCTCTACTTCCGTAGGTGATATACTTATGGACACAGACGGAGGGTTTCATGTAGTGGAACCCGAAGGGTTTCGTAAGCTATCGCCGGAAGAGATTGCCGACATAACTTTCTATACGATTAGTAAGCAAGAGGAGGCAAAGCTCAATGCTTGAAAGGCCAATTGAAGATGTTGACGTATCGTCGATCTTAGGCAAGCCCTATAATGTTATCCTATTCAATGACGATGTTCATTCCGTTGATGAGGTCCAGGCCCAGATCGTTAAAGCCACGAGGTGTAGTATGGAAAGAGCCTACAAAATAATGTTTGAGGCTCATACCAATGGCCGGGCCATAGCCTATACCGGCGGTAAGGAACTATGCGAACACGTTGAATCTATCCTTGCCGAGATCAAACTTCAAACAAAGATCGAACAGGCATGAGTATCCTACACTTCTTACTAGGGACAAACTTAATTATCTTCAAGAATTTTAGTTTGTTCGCTCTTTCCTATATTGGTATGTATTGTTTTTTAGATCACCTATTTAAAAGAAAAATTCAGTTTGGGTTTAATATTTTTATTGCAGTGTGGGTTGCGTTTTCAACGCAGGTTATGGACTACTCTATCCCATTAGCAGTAATGCTATTTATTGTAGCTATTGTATTTAGTCCTTACATCTACATAATATTTTTCATACGTCCGAAAAAGGAGATACCTTATGAGAAACGTTGAAAAGATTTCTTGGGCCGAGTTCATTGCACAGTA
>JBGQMP010000330.1:0-2173 GCA_041500685.1 Thermodesulfovibrionia bacterium
AGGTTTCCGATGGATGAGCCTTCTCTAATCCTTGCGTACGAGGAAAGCAAAAGTATTGTTGAATATATCGTCAGAGATTTCGGCAAAATTGAGCTTATGCAGATACTTGAAAACCTGAAAGAAGGCGATACAACTAGTGAATCCGTTCAGAAAAGCCTTGGACTTCCTCTTTCAGAGCTTGAATCGAAATGGCATTCAAGTCTTAAAAGGAAATATACCTGGTTTACCTATTTAAGCGCTAACCTGTATACGATAATCTTTGCCCTTGCGTCCTTAATTACGGTTTACGGTTTTATAAGGTTGATACAAAAGAAGAGGGCATATAAAGATGATGAGGAAGAGGAGGAAGAGATAAAAGGCTGAGTTTGCTAAAATACTTACTAAGAAGTTTATAAGTAAAACCACATTATTACCTTAATGTTGTCATTCTGGCTTGTCCAGAATCATTCTTTTATCAAAAAGATTCCCGACAAGCGGGAATGACAGAAGTGGCTTTAATTATGGTCTTATTAGTATGTCATGTCCGGGACATGCGGCTTACTTCCCTAAAAGTATCGACCCTTCTGTAAAAAACGTTCCAGCCATTGCAGCGGTCATGAGACAGGCAAGGGTTGCTGCTATAAGCGCCCTGACTCCGACCGCGGATATGTCTTTTGTCCTTTTTGGGACAAGGGCTGCTGTGCCGCCGACAAATATTGCGAGTGAGGCGATGTGGGCAAAGCCACAGAGTGCGTACGCTGCAAGCACTGCTGATCTGGGGTCTTTGAGCGCTCCCTGAGAGAGAAGCAGTGACAGGTCCTGATATGATTTGACCTCGGTGAGTACTGCTCTTTCTCCTATGAGTTTTGCGATTTCAAATGCATCTGAGGGTGGAACGCCTATTATAAGGGCAAAGGGATAAAACAAATATCCCAAAATGCCTTTTAATGACCAGTCTATCTGAATACCGAGAAGGCTGTTGAGTCGCAACCCCATGCCTGATATGAGAAGGTCTGCGAGGGCCACAATCCCCAGAAATGCGAGAAGAAGCGCCATTATCCCGATAACCATCTTCACCCCTTCATTTGCACCATTAATAATCGCTTCCATCAGTGAAGACTCTTTTTCATAATGCGGTTCTATATTAATACCCAGCGTCTCAGGTTTTTCTGTTTCAGGCATGATGATCTTTGATATCACAATAGCTGCAATAGCAGAGAGGATAGATGCAGAAACAAGGTGGCCTGCTATCGTAGGGAACTGTTTTTGCAACAGGAAGACATAGAGAGCCAGGACATTGGAGGCTGTAGTTGACATACCCGCAGCAAGGATTGTGCAGTATTCAGAGCGGGTCATGCTGCCAAGATATGGCAATATGGTCATGTTTGCCTCAACACCCACAAAGATATTGCTTGATACGCTGAGGGATTCCGCCCCGCTTATTCCCATCAGCCTTGTAAAAACCTTCGAGAATAATTTTATGAGTCTGGGCATTATTCCGGCATAGTAAAGCACTGCCATAAAGCTCGCAAAGAATATAATCGTAGGCAAGGCCTGAAATGCGAGGATAAAACCCAAAGATTCTTCACCAGCCTCATTTATGGTTCCTGGTGGAAGGGCGAGCCTGCCAAAAAGGAATCTCGTTCCGGCAGTTGAGCTCTCAAGTATTTTAACCACTGCATCGTTTATGAAGAGGAATATCCCTGAACCTGCAGGCACAATAAAAATGAAAAATGCCAGCATGAGTTGAAGCAGAGTCCCCCAGATAATAACCCGCCAGTTGATTGCCTTTCTGTTTGCAGAAAGCAGCCAGGCAAATGCCATAAGGAAAAATATCCCTGAAAAACTTATGAGGTTATACACGGCACTGGTTGTCTGCTATTTAACCGATCTCTTCTATTATTGCAGCAGCTAATAAAGGAAACATAATCTCATGGTGTCCGGTCAGGGCATAACACGCGCCTTTATTCATGGTCGGCCTTCTGAGTACATTCTCTGCAGGCCTGTAATGCTGGATAAAGTCCATGTTAACCGTTGTAATATTCTCAACCTTATTACCAAGATTTCTCGCTATTGTTAATGCTTTCAGGAAAACCTCGGGCATGATGACGGCAGAACCGAGATTGATGTAAACACCGCCTTCAAGATCAGATACAACAGCGGAAAAAAGCTTGAAGTCCCTGAAGCTCCCCTC
>JBGQMP010000331.1:0-2170 GCA_041500685.1 Thermodesulfovibrionia bacterium
GGTGAAATCTACGGTCACGTGTATCAGAATAAAATCTTGTCGATTTGCAGGGGTTTTTCAGCATGTCTGCCTTCTTGTTAATGCAACGTTTGGGTAAACTTGACCACTTGGCTCCTTGAACCCTTGATTATAAAGAGGCAAGAAATTATAATCATGCTGGAGTTACCCTGATTATGACTCACATTCCAAGTCCAAGTTACAGCATAACAATACGTTTGGAGATCGAGAGCCGAATCGGAATGTTTGCGCAGATAGCCACAGCTATAAGCCAAGCTGGTGGTGATCTCGGTTCTATTGATATTGTTCGCGTTGAAAAAGGGAAGATCATCAGAGATGTTACCGTCAATGCGAGGGATGAAGAACATGAGAGAGAAATCGTAAGGTCTATTAAGAACGTAACAGGTGTAAAAGTTCTCAGGGTTATGGACCGCACTTTCTTTGCACATCAGGGGGGCAAGATAGAGATCCACAACAAAATCCCCCTGAGAAACAGAGACGACCTCTCAAAGGTTTATACACCCGGAGTGGCAAGGATCTGTATTGATATCCATGAAAATAAAAGACACGCCTACCGTTACACGATAAAGGGGAACTCTGTTGCTGTAATAACAGATGGTACCGCTGTTCTCGGCCTTGGCGACATTGGGCCGGAAGCGGCAATGCCTGTTATTGAAGGAAAGGCAATGATCTTTAAGGAATTCGCCGGAATTGACGCATTTCCCATAGCTCTCAGAACTACAGACGTGGAGGAAATAGTAAAGACGATAAAAAGTATATCCCCCACCTTTGGCGGTATAAGCCTTGAGGATATCTCCGCTCCTCGATGTTTTGAGATAGAAAAAAGATTGAGGCAGGAACTTGATATCCCCGTCATTCATGATGACCAGCATGGAACTGCCGTGGTCGTCCTTGCCGCTCTCATAAACGTTTCCCGGTTACTGAAGAGGAAAGTAGAGAAATTTAAGGTAGTTATAGTCGGTGCGGGTGCAGCAGGTACAGCTACTGCCCTTATGCTTTCAGCCTACGGAGTAAAAGATATCGTTGTCTGCGACAGGGTGGGTGCTATTTATGAGGGAAGAAGAAAGAACATGAATCCCTATAAAAGGGCACTCGCAAAGAAAACCAACCCGAGAAAGGTCAGAGGTAGTATATCGGAGGCGATGGAAGAAGCGGATATCTTCATAGGTCTTTCATCTCCCAATGTCATAACACAAAATGATATAAAGAAGATGTCAAAGAATCCAGTGGTATTTGCTCTTGCCAATCCAGAACCGGAAATAGCACCGGAGGATGCGCTTCCACTTGTCAGGGTTCTCGCAACAGGAAGGTCTGACTATCCCAACCAGATCAATAACATGCTGAGTTTTCCGGGTATCTTCAAAGGGCTGCTGGATGTAAAGGCACAGAGTGTAAATGAAGAGATCAAATTTGCTGCTGCTCGTGCCATTGCCTATACCATAAAAGATGACGAGCTGGCCGAAGACTATATCATTCCAAGCATCTTTGATAGAAAGGTAGTTGTCTCTGTTGCCCATGCTGTAGCCGAAATGGCAAAGACAACAGGGATTGCTTAGTCATTCATTATTTTGTCTTTTTTCTGTCTGTTCTTCCCGATTTTGTTTCTGATTTCTTCTCTGACTTTTTCTTCTCTTCTGCAAGGCGTGCCATCACAATCCTCTCTGCTTCAAGCCAGTTGTCAAGGTCACGACCGTCAATAAATCCGCTCTTTTCATAAAGTTCATAAGCCACTTTTGCTATTTCATCAAACAAATTCATTTGCCACCTCCGTTGTTATATATAAATCATTTGACCTTAAAAAGCAACTCAATTGCAATTGCCAATCCCCTCTACCAATTACCCTCATGAACATCTTGACTTAAATGCCTCAGTATGGTTATTTTATTAACTGTTTGGTAAAGCCGCTGCACTCAGAATGATTTTGTTGTAAAAGTCTCCATAATCGGCATAAGTATGTCTATCTGCAAGCTCAGATGGGCGATTCTTTACGACAAGAAATAGGGTCAATGACCCGGAAGGAGGTGTTTATGGCAAAACCACTAGTAGATGAGGCTACATGTGAGGGTTGTGGCTCATGCGTGGAAATATGTCCTGAGGTATTCCAGCTTGGAGACGATGAAAAGGCACACGTCATCGGCCCTGATAAATGCAA
>JBGQMP010000332.1:0-2167 GCA_041500685.1 Thermodesulfovibrionia bacterium
GCCGGTATTCTGTTAACACAGGGATGAATGCTGATGACATGGAACCTTCAGCAAACAACTCTCTTAACAGATTCGGGATTCTGAACGCCGCAAAAAAAGTATCGGAGAGCCCGGTGGCACCGAAGTATAATGCAAATATCATGTCCCTTACGTAGCCGAGAATCCGGCTGATGAAGGTAGCGATACTCATAAGGCCTGCTGCTCTTGTTATGTGATGTCTATTATCCATACAGACCCCATTATATCACAGGGAAGTTTGCAAAATTCCTTATCCTCCCTTTAAAATTCGTTATGAGCATCCTCAACAAAATAGTAGAAAAAAAGAAAGAACGATTGAACGTTTTGAAAATAGGGATCCCTTTAAGAGAAATTAGATTAAAGGCATCTGATGTTGAAAGGCCAAAAAATTTCAAGGATGCTATAAAGAGGGAATATTGCTCCATTAAGCTTATCGCAGAGATTAAAAAAGCTTCTCCATTAAGCGGTGTTATAAGACAAGACTTTGATCCTGTTACCATAGCGTCTCTTTATGAAAAGAAGGCCGTTGATGCAATCTCTGTTCTTACAGAAGAGGACTATTTTCAGGGGAAGATAGAATATCTGCAGGAGGTGAAGAAAGTAGCTAATAGACCACTTTTGAGAAAAGACTTTATCTTTGACGAATATCAGCTCTATGAGTCAAAAGCAAATGGAGCCGATGCCATTCTGTTTATTGCTTCCTTACTCGATAAGAAACAGGCTGCAGAATACCTGCACCTTGCAGAAGAACTCGGATTATCTGTCCTTTTTGAGGTACATGATTTTAAAGAACTCGAAATGGCACTCCTTATAAAGGCAGATATAATTGGCATAAACAATAGGGATCTGAAAACATCAACCATTGATTTAAATACCACCTTTAAACTAAAAAAAGAATTGCCCTTGAACAAGATCGTTGTGAGTGAGAGCGGTATAAAGACGAGAGAGGATGTTAAAAGGCTTGAGGATGCTGGTATTGATTCTATGCTAGTGGGGACAGCCTTTCTGGAAGAAGTGGATATAGCAAAGAAGATTGACGAGTTAATGGGGAGAGTGTGATAGGATTCTGATATGCAGATTAAGGTTAAGATCTGTGGTATTACAAATCTCGATGATGCAATGGCAGCAGTTGATTGTGGAGCCGATGCCTTAGGTTTCGTATTCTTTGCAGGAAGTCCACGTTATATATTACATGAAAAAGCAGGTGGAATAATCAAAAAGCTTCCTTCGTTCACAACAACTGTGGGAGTTTTTGTAAATGAAAAAATCGGGGAAGTTGAAAAAGTGATAGGCCTAACCGGTATAGATATTGTCCAGCTTCATGGTAATGAACCTCCTGAGATGTGCGATATTTCTCGACGTATCATAAAGGCCATAAGAGTCAAATCTCTTGAAAGCCTCGACCCCCTTAAAAATTATAAAGACAAGGTCTCTGCCTTTCTCCTTGATGCATTTGCGCCTGATATTTTTGGTGGCACAGGCCAGGTATTTAACTGGGATATTGCTATTGATGCTAAACAATTTGGTAGAATTATCCTTGCAGGAGGTCTGACACCTGCTAACATTACCGAGGCTGTGAGACATGTGAGACCTTACGGAGTAGATGTAAGCAGTGGTGTTGAGTCAGAGAAGGGGAAAAAGGACCATGGAAAGATGAAACAATTTATCGAAAGGGCAAAATCTGCATAATGTGGATTGTGTTCACATCAGAAGCTATTATCTGGTGTGGTTTCCGGAGCAAACTCTTACAATGGTCTTTACGTTTCCTCTCGGATTGAAATCACCAATAACCTCCAAGAATCTCGGTTTTAGTCTTCTTTCGAGTTCTGAGTATATTGTATTTGTTGCTTCTTCGTGAGACATATAAACATTGCGAAAAGAATTCAAGTAAAGTTTAAGGGATTTCAGTTCAACAATCTTTTTACCAGGTATGTAATTTATCTTGATATTGGCGAAATCGGGATATCCAGAGCGCGGGCATAGGCATGTAAACTCAGGGAAACTGATATTTATCTCATAGTTACGCTCTGGGTGCGGATTATCCCATATCTCTAACAGGGCGTTCTTTATTGCCTTTTCTCCGTATTTCATAATTTCATAAACGATCTAATTCTCAATTATATAAAAACTGTAAAGGTCCGGTAAATCA
>JBGQMP010000333.1:0-2166 GCA_041500685.1 Thermodesulfovibrionia bacterium
AGAGAGAATCCGACTCTTGACATGTTTACAAAGCTCGCCGATGCCCTTGAGGTAGAGATCTGGGAGATGTTTGATTTTGGGCATGTTGTAAGTCATAAGGAATTGAAAGGAGCCATTCAGAACATTGCAAAGACCGCCGATGAACCCACCCTCCGCATTGCCCTGAAAATCCTTAGGGCAGTAACAAGATAGCCGCCATATTATATAAGTAGTCGTTCTATCGTCAGATAGTCAACCCAAGTGCTTTATATAAATAAATATATTTTTTAAAACTTTCTTGTCCCAGCCCTCGCTTGCCTCAGCCCTCTGAAGAAGTACAAGGTGCAAAAGTGCAGAAGGTCGGAAGCAAGGAAAGTGCAAAAGTTCAAAAGTATACAATAGACAAGGCTACTCTCTTGAGCTGAGAAGTGAGTCCGATCAGGAGTCATTTGGGGCAGTAGTCGCCATCTGTCGACCGTGATAAGAAAATTCTAACAAACAAGAAGCAAAATTGATAAAATAAGCCTATTAGGAAATAATAGCCATGAAAAAGACTGGGAAAAGCCTTGAAGAAATCAAGAAAATATTAAAGGCACACAAGGAAGAAGTGAGTCAGAAATACAAGGTAAGCGAAATTGGCGTCTTTGGTTCTTTTGTGCGCGGGGATCAGGGGAAGAGAAGCGATATCGACATACTTGTGGAGTATGAAGAGATACCAGATTTATTCGAATTCATTAATCTCGAAAGATATTTGCAGCGGCTTTTGAGGAAGAAGGTAGACCTGGTGAGGAAAGAGGCAATAAGATCAGAACTTAAAGACAGAATATTGAAGGAAGTGGTCTACATATGAAGCGCGATTGTAGGCTGTTTATAAAAGACATAATGGAAGCCATAGAAGATATAGAAGCTTTTATTGGCGACATGGATTTTGACAAATTTTACGCTGACAAAAAGACCAGGAGCGCTGTTGTCTGGAAACTGGAAGTAATTGGTGAAGCGACAAAAAATATCCCCAATTCCATCAGGAGTAAATATAAGGAACTGCCCTGGAAAGATATGGCAGGGATGCGCGACAAAATAAGTCATCTCTATTTTGGGATTGATTATAAGATTGTATGGGAAGTCTTCAGAAAGAAATTGCCGATAATAAGGCCTGTCATTCAAAAGATGATAGATGATCTGAAGGCAGATGAGGACATCGAAAAATGAAACTGAAGGTCGATATGATACCTGAATTAAAATATGATGATAAGGGGCTGATACCGGCAATCATACAAGATGCTGTGAATAATGAGGTTTTGATGCTGGCATACATGAACAGAAAGTCCTTAGAGATGACTCTCGATACAGGTTTTACCCATTTCTGGTCGAGGTCGAGGCAGAAATACTGGAAGAAGGGCGAAACATCAGGCAATGTTCAGAAGGTTCAGGATATCCTTTATGACTGTGATGAGGACACACTCCTTATAAAGGTGATCCAGAAAGGCCAGGGTGCCTGCCACACAGGAGAGAGGACTTGTTTTTTCAGGAGCATTTTAAAATCCTGATGTCAGATAGGGGAGAAAATGATAGGCCTTAGTTATGATTATTTTAAAGAGGCAGGACATAGCATTTTCGCTCATTCTCGTTCCGACAAAGTCGGAACTCCGAGGTTTTTGTCTCTTGATTTTTATAGATATTCTATCTGACTATCGACAAAAGAATCCGCTCAAATGCTATGTCTCGCCTCCTGTGCAAGGTAGGAAAAAATGATTACCATTGAAGATGTCGCAAAGGTAGAACTCAAGATAGGGAAGGTTATTGAGGCGAAAAGGGTTGAAGGTTCGAGTAAACTGATCGTTATGAAGGTTGATACAGGTGAGGAGCGACAGATAGTAGCAGGAATTGGCAAGGCATATACACCTGAGGAGCTAATTGGTAGAAGTATTGTAGTGGTCACAAACCTCCAGCCTGCAAGGCTAATGGGAATTGAATCACAGGGCATGTTACTCGCAGCATCTGATGATGAAGGAAAACTATCAATAATCACCACAGAAAGAGAGATAAAAGAAGGCTCACAGGCAATACTGTTCGGCATGTTTATTGTCTACAAAATTAAACAGGTTACAAGGCACAGCAAAACAGTCAAACGACAATTATTAGGGTTGTTATTTAGAGTAAAGGCAAAGGGCAGCAATACCTGGAAGA
>JBGQMP010000334.1:0-2157 GCA_041500685.1 Thermodesulfovibrionia bacterium
AACTGTCCACCCGTCTTATTTTGTTCTCCTTATCTGCAGATTTAGATTATGTATATAAAGATCTTACGAATTACTCTGAAAATTTAAGATTTAAGCTTCTGATAGAAAATGCCTGTCTTTAAACTTTTTATGTATAAATGTTAGACTAAAATCCCCATGAAAGAACCAAAAGATATTGAGAAGTTTATCTCTGAGCAGAAGCGACTTCTCAAAGAGAAACCAGAATGTGCTTCGGCTCTCTATAATTTAGGGGTTGCCTTCATGAATCAAGGCAAGTTCGATGAAGCAATAGGGGCATTCGAAGAGTCCATCGACGCTGGTGGTCGTATGTTCGAGTCTTTTGTAAATCTGGGATATATCTATTTCAAAGAAGGGGATCTTGAGAAGGTCATAAAGGCGAATTTGAGGGCAATAGAGATAGAGCCGCGATATGCAAGGGGTTATTCAAATCTTGGTTTTGTCTATCTTCAAATGGGTAAAACTGATGAAGCCATAGAGGCTTTAGAGAAGGCTCTGGAGTTAAATCCGGAAATCGTGCAGGCCATGTGTAATCTCGCCAATGCGTACCTTCAGAAGGGAGATGTAGACAAGAGTATTGAGTTCAATAAAAAGATGTTAGAGATGGCTCCCGATTTTTCTTTAGGCTATAACAACCTGGCAAATGCGTATTATTTGAAAGGTAATCTTGATGAAGCAATGAAAAACTGTGACAGGGCAATAGAATTAGGTTTTGAAGTCCATCCGGAATTCTTGAAACTTATAGAACCTAACCGGAGTCATTCCCGCGAAAGCGGGAATCCAGAAAAGAAAGATGATTAAGATATTTACGGATAATGTCTGGATTCCTGCCTGCGCAGGAATGACAATAAACTGAATATTCATTATGCTTGATGACCTTTTCTCAAAATACGAACTGGAAGCCAGAAAAGCTGACCACCTTTTTAAAACCATTCAGGAAAAATATCCTCTCAGCGTTCGGTGCAGAATTCATTGTTGCGATTGTTGTAATGCTATTTTTGGGGTCTTTCCCATAGAAGCGGCTTATATCAGTTATCATTTCAATCGTTTAGAAAGAAAAACAAGAAGAGATATTCTGCGAAGGGCTGAAAAGGCAGAGGTTGAGATGTTGAGGACAAAAGATAAACTGAAGGTTTTTGAGGATAAGCCTCAGATGAAAGTCTATGGTTTAGGGAAAGAGAGAGTACGATGTCCCCTGTTGACGGAAAAAGAAGAATGTGTGCTCTATGAAAAACGCCCGATTATCTGCCGCATCTATGGAGTGCCTTTTAGCCTGAAAAATGGGGATAAGGAAAAGGCGTATGCCTGCGGTGTCTCTGGTTTTCAGGCAAAAGTTACCTATCCGACGGTGAAACTCTACAAAATTTATAATGGACTTTGTAAACTTTCTGGGGAGCTTTTTCAAAAAACAGGTTCTGCCCACCCAGAAAAGGCTGCCTTTATGTTACCCCTCTCGAGGATATTGAGGATGCCCTTTGAAGTTATTACCAAGGGAGATTTTGAAGAGTAGAGCATAGTACACCTATATGTTTGTCTAAATTTGACATTATCACCTGAAAATCTGCCGTCTCCCTGTAGTGGTCTATTAAAGGATTAACAATGGCTTTGAGTTCCTCTTGACTGAATGACCGAAGTAAACTTGCAAAATCCTCTGCTTGACCGAGATAATCTTTCAGGTATCCCTTTAATTTCAATGCTTCAAAAAACCCCAAGAGGGTAGCCTTCACACAGGTGTCATCTGCCCATACTACTTCCCCAATTCCATCCACTTTATCCAGACGCATTCTGATAGTTAGGTTCAAAAGATAATAGCATAGGGCTAGGATTGGGTTTAACTCGTCTTTATCTCTAAAGACCATGAATGGTTCATATCGCCTTGCTGTTGTAAGACGAACATCGATTTTTTCCCCTGAAAATCCCCCTTTAGTAAAGGGGGGTGAGGGGGGATTATTTTCGTTCTCCATTTTTACTACAAAGTCTCCTCCTGCATGATGCCAGGGGAAGATCTGGCTAAAGTCTTCAAGGTCATAATAGAGAGTAAGAATCTTAGAAGCCTGTTTATATATTTCAAAACTCTGTTCAGGAGACAGGTATGTATAACCTTGATTAAAGTCCCAGAGTTTTAACTTTTGCGTACCC
>JBGQMP010000335.1:0-2145 GCA_041500685.1 Thermodesulfovibrionia bacterium
CGAGATCATAAATGATGTCGCTTTGACTCGATCTCAAGATGATTCCTTTATCCATACTAACAGAGTTGTACCCGTGTATAGAACGACCAGTGGCCTCAGTGTAAGACAGATAAGGTCTATCATGTTCAATCTTATTCATACATGTATTATAGATGTCCGTGATCCGATCCCTGAAGAAATCCTGAAGAGGAATGGCTTTCCAAGTCTTTCAGAAAGCCTCTCAGGTGTCCACTTTCCTGACTCGAATTTCAATATAGGACTCCTCAACAGAGGAACAAGTGAATTTCACAAAAGACTTTCTTTTGATGAGCTTTTTATGCTTGAGCTCGGTCTTGCCGTAATGAAAAGAGGGAATGTGCTCGAAAAGGGGATCGCCTTTAATCCTGAGGGTAGACTTCTGAGAATGCTTATCGAGACGCTTCCCTTCAAGCTGACTAAGGCACAAGAAAAGGTATTCAATGAAATACTTATAGATATGAAGAGGCCCTACCCCATGAACAGGCTCATCCAGGGTGATGTAGGATGCGGAAAGACCGTTATTGCCCTGATGGCCATGATGGTTGCAGCCGAATGTGGATATCAGTCGGCTCTGATGGTACCTACAGAGATACTTGCTGAACAGCATTTCATTAATATTCACAACATCGTAGAAGACCTGGGCTTAAAGATTTGTTTGTTGACAGGGAGTACAAAAGATAGACCCCTCAGTGAGATTGCATCGGGCGATATTGATATTGTTACAGGAACCCATGCGCTTATCCAGGAAGGAGTGGTATTCAAAAACCTCGGCCTCGTGGTAATAGACGAACAACATAGGTTCGGTGTAATGCAGAGGGCCCTCCTCAGGAAAAAAGCTATGAACCCCGATGTTCTCGTCATGACAGCCACTCCAATTCCGAGAACCCTTGCATTAACACTTTATGGTGATCTCGATTATTCCATCATTGATGAGCTCCCTCCGAACAGAACGCCTGTGGAAACTCTTTTATTCAGTCCAAAGCAGAAAGAGGCTATCTACAGTTTCATCAGAGAGGAAACAAAAAGAGGAAGACAGGTCTATACTGTGTATCCGGTAATAGAAGAATCAGAAAAGACAGACCTCAGGTCAGCCATAAAAGGTAAACATGCCTTTGAGAAGTCTCTACCTGAATTGAGGGTCGCCTTGATTCACGGAAGGATCAAGGCACAGGAAAGAGAAGAAATCATGACATCCTTTAAGCGCGGAGAATTGGACTTGCTGGTCTGTACAACAGTAATAGAAGTTGGAGTTGATGTGCCGAATGCAACGTTTATGCTTATAATACACGCTGAGAGGTTCGGACTTTCTCAACTGCACCAGCTCAGGGGAAGAGTAGGCAGAGGTTCACACCGTTCTCACTGTGTGCTGGTGCCATATGAACCCTATGGCGAAGATGCGAGGAGAAGACTCGATATCATGGTAGAGAGTAATGATGGCTTCAGGATAGCGGAGGAAGACCTGAACATTCGGGGGCCAGGAGAGTTTTTTGGAACACGACAGTCAGGTATGCCTGACCTGAAGATAGCAAATATTGTCAGGGATGCAAAGCTGCTCAATGTATCAAGAGGGGAAGCCTTCAATCTCATTGAGAAAGATCCTTATCTGAAAGGATTTCCTTTATTGAAAAGATCTATCGAGAGATTCTGGGAAGGTAAAATTGAGCTATTTAAGACAGGGTAAACTGAGCGATGAGTGACGAGTAACGAGTGATGAGTCAGAAACTTGAAGACTTAAGATCTTTAAAATACTCTTTACTTATTACTTTTCACTCGTTACTGTAACAAAGAGCGGGATTATGTGGAAAAAATTAAAGGAGAATTTTGACAGGGGAATCGAAAAAATAAAATGGTTTTCGTTATTGCTTTCGGATCGACTAAAGATAGAGTATTCAGTGATAAAGCTTCTTTATCAGTCAGAGCAGATGAAGAAAAAAAGTGATGAACTGATGAAAACAATAGGCCAGCGCATCTATGAACTCAAGGGACATTCTGACAGGTATATTCTGAAAGATAGGGTTATCACGGATGCCCTGAGCGAACTTGAGAAAATCAACAGCGAAATAGAATCGACAAAAAAGAAGGCTTCAGAAATAAGCAGCTCCCTTTGATATGTATGCTTTGATTCCA
>JBGQMP010000336.1:0-2122 GCA_041500685.1 Thermodesulfovibrionia bacterium
AAAGATTGAATGTTGAAAGCTGATTGTTTTTTTCGTTTGCAAATAAGCAGAACATTTGGATAAAATTTCTAACGATTGGTACACAAATGAAGATTAACATTGACTCGGGCATAGCTCTTGCGATTTTCCTGGGTATCGCGCTGGTCTTAGTGGTTATGTGGCTTGCCGTTTACAGCGCTATTCGGGAAAGGGCGAAACGTAAAAAGGCGGAGGAAGAAATCCGGAGGTCTCACCAGGAACTTGAACAGCGCTTTATCAAGCGCACTGCCCAGCTCGAAGCTACCGCCAGAAAACTCGAAGAGGAGGTCCCCAAGCACAAGCATGCGGCAGAAGAAATTCGCAAACTAAATGCAGAACTCGAACAAAACTTCATCAAATGTACATTACAACTGAAAGACACCAAAGACTATGTAGAGACTATCATGTTGACAGTGCGAGTGCCGCTAGTGATTCTAGATGCTGAACTAAGGGTTGTTTCTGCCAACCTATCTTTTTACCAGACATTTCAGGTAACACCTGAAGAAACCGAGAAAAAGTTGCTGTATGAGTTGGGCAACCACCAGTGGAACATTCCTTCTTTGAGAGAAATGTTAGAGGAAATTCTTCTCAAGGACATCCAGTTCAATGACTTCGAGGTGGAACAGGATTTTCCTACGATTGGACATAAAGTGATGTTGCTTAATGCCCGCCAGATCCTGCATAAAGAGAATCAAGCGAAGATGATTCTCCTTGCCATTGAAGATATCACCGAGCATAAGCGGTGGGAAGAAATTCTTCGAAAGAGGGATGAACGTTTTAGGCAGGTGGCTGAAAATGCCGGTGAATGGATCTGGGAAGTCGATGTAAATGGTCTCTATACGTATGCAAGCCCTGCTGTGGAGAAAATACTTGGGTATGAACCAGAAGAAATTATCGGAATGAAGCATTTTTATGATTTTTTTGCTCCTGATGTGCAGGAGAAGTTTAAGAAAATAGCCTTTGAGATTTTTGATAGAAAAGAAGCTTTTAAAAATTTTGTCAACCAATATGTACATAGGAATGGTAACCTTGTTTTTCTGGAAACAAGCGCTACACCGGTTTTAGATGATAAAGGAAACCTTCTTCATGGATATCGAGGAGTAGATAAAGACATCACCGAGCGCAAGCAAGCGGAGGAGGAGATCAAAAGACTGAATGAAGACTTGAATCGTCGCGCTGTAGAACTTGAAGCTGTCAACAAAGAGATTGAATCATTTAGCTACTCCGTCTCTCATGACCTGCGCGCACCCTTAAGGGCAATTGATGGCTTCTCCCGTATACTATTGCAAAATTACTTAGATAAACTTGATGATGAAGGCAAACGCCTTCTGAATATTATTCAAGGCAATACGCAGAGAATGGGAGAACTTATTGATGATCTTCTTGCCCTCTCCCGAATAGGTCGCAAAGATATTGAGCTATCGGATATAGATATGGATAAACTGGCAAAGGCAGTGTGCGATGAAATCAAAGCCGCTAACCATGAAAGGAAGTTACAATTTGACATTAAAGCCCTTCCCCCTGCCTACGGCGATTCAGGAATGATTCGCCAGGTCTTTTTTAATTTCCTGTTTAATGCCATCAAGTTCACGAAACATAGAGAGACTGCAATTATTGAAGTTGGTGGCTATGTCGATGGTTCAGAATATGTCGATGGTTCAGAATATGTGTACTACGTCAAAGACAACGGAGTCGGCTTTGATATGCGGTATAAAGATAAATTGTTTGGTGCTTTTCAAAGACTGCACAGTGAAAAGGAATTTGAGGGGACAGGTATTGGGCTTGCCATTGTGCAGCGCATAATTAACCGACACGGTGGAAGGATATGGGCTGAGGGAAAGGTGGATGAAGGGGCAACATTTTATTTTACATTATCAAACCAAGGTAAGCGTTCTATTGTTGAATAAACCAATACTTGACTTTGTCTATTCTATCTCCCTACAATTATATCTAATACTTATGAGGACTTTTACTTGCAATTATTAACTTCTTTCTCACAATATTGAAAGAAGGAGTGAATAGAATACAAAAAAATAGTCCGTTATTGGACAACCTTAATCTCGATATCCAACTCGCAGAAGGAAAGAAAGTCAGTAAAAAACAG
>JBGQMP010000337.1:0-2118 GCA_041500685.1 Thermodesulfovibrionia bacterium
AGTGCGAGCTCCTTTATCATCGTGAGGATCATGGAGCCATTTTGGTTCCTCATGGGGCTTGCAGCAGCGTATCCCGTGATAAAAGGTGGTTTTTCTACTGCTGAGCACTAAAAAGCAATCCTTCTCTGTCCTGGTTTAGAAATAATTATGAGATAATTGAATGAGAAAAAGTCACAAACGGAAAGAGTATCTTATATTCGGCAGTCCGTTAATTGAAGAACCGGAGATTCAAGAAGTTGTGGATACCCTGAGGTCAGGTTGGCTGGGGACCGGCCCGAAGGTTTCGAAATTTGAAGATATTTTCAAAGAATATACAGGCGCAAAATTTGCCATAGCCCTTAACTCTTGTACAGCGGGGTTGCATCTGGCAATGCTCGTAAGCGGTATTCGACAGGGAGATGAAGTAATAACAACACCCTTGACCTTTTGTTCTACAGCAAATGCGATCATCCATACGGGAGCAACCCCCGTTTTCGTTGATGTAGAAAAAGATACTATGAATATTGATCCTGAGAAAATCGAGGAAGCTATAACACCGAGGACAAAGGCAATTATTCCGGTTCACCTTGCGGGAAGACCGTGTGATATGGATGCAATAACAGATATTGCCCAGAGGCATGACTTGATAATTATTGAGGATGCAGCTCATTGTATCGAGGGCTGGTACAGGGGGAAAAAAATCGGAAATATTGGGGATATGACCTGTTTCAGCTTCTACGTTACCAAGAACATCGTTACCGGTGAAGGAGGCATGGTAACAACAAATAGAGAGATTTGGGCGGACAAGATTAAGATGTATGGATTGCATGGCTTAAATAAGGATGCGTGGAAACGATATTCGGATGAGGGGTTTGTGCATTACCTTGTTGTCTTTCCAGGGTTCAAGTATAACATGATGGATATCCAGGCCTCCCTTGGCATACATCAGATGAAAAGGATTGATAGATATTTAAAAAGGAGAGAAGAGATTTGGGAGAGGTATAATAAGGCCTTCTCAAATCTTCCGGTTATTTGTCCCGCAGAGCCTGAAAAAAATACCGTTCATGCAAGACATCTTTATACCTTGCTGATAGATATAGATAAGATTAAGAAAACCAGAGATGCTGTTCAGCAGGAGTTACATGAACAAAATATTGGAACAGGAATTCATTTCATGTCTCTTCACTTACATGATTATTATAGAAAGACATATGGATTTAAGCCGGATGACTTTCCTCATGCAAAATTCATCTCAGACAGAACAATATCCCTGCCATTATCCGCGAAACTAAGTGATGAAGATGTGGAAGATGTGATTGATGAAGTGAGAGATATTATTAAAAAATAATGCAAGATAAGTAATAATTATGAAATTTTGTGACGAGGTCGATAAGTACTTAATATTGAAACTATTTCTAGATAAATACAAAGATACACCATATACGCTCAAGGCAGGGCTTCAGATCGCTGGATCTGAAGTCAGGGAAATGATCCGCAAGGATGAAAAGAGACTACTTAAATTCTGTTTCCTTCATTGGTCCACGCCATACCATGGTACTCTGAAGGGGTGGAGAAAAAATTCGCCTATCTATATTCTAAGCCATGGGCATCTTATAGGTGGGCTCTACGTCTGTGACGGAAATGAATTTGATGATGATAAGCGATGGGGACAACTCCATTATTTCTTTGTAGATCCTCAATTTAGGGGAAATGGATACCATAGAATCCTGTTCGGCGAAGGGGTACATAAAGCCCGATCATGGGGCCTAGAAGGCGTTTACATTAATACAGACCGCTATGGGCTTCCAGAAGTCTATGAGCGCTGGGGAGCCATGTTCTGGAAAGACATCCCAAAAGCATCTCTCTATTCTAAACATCAAAACATTAGATCTCACAACTGGCTTGTATATAGAATTCATGATGAAGGACTTATTAAAGTATTAAGAAGATATGCCTCAGGCGTCTTAGTTGATATTGGCTGCGGCGAGAAGCCATATGCGGTTTATACCAAAGAGTTGGTCTCTAAACACATTGGTGTTGATCATACAAACACGAAACATGACCGTACAAACACTGATATTCTCGCTTCAGCTTATAACACCACCTTGCCGGACAGTTCGGCAGATACAGTCCTATGTA
>JBGQMP010000338.1:0-2116 GCA_041500685.1 Thermodesulfovibrionia bacterium
GTTATTACAACAATATCAGCCCTGACTATGGCACTGAGGGGCTCCCTTAACGAACCGAGAGGGAGGAGCTTTCTGTTGCCGAAAGGATTTGTCCCATCGATAAGCAGAACGTCTTTATCTCTGAAAAGGTTCCAATGCTGGAAACCGTCGTCGAGAATGAAAATATCAGGGTGAAGGTCTAAAGGCAGGGAGCTAAGGGCAAACTTGCCGGCTTCATATCGGTTTCCACCCTTGATTACAGGCACGCCTTTCAACCTATCAGCCATTAGTAAAGGTTCATCACCTGCCTCTTCCTCGCTCAAAAGAGGCCCATTATCTTTGCTTACAAAACATGGCCCCTTTGTTTTTCCCTTATAGCCCCTTGTCAGAATATTTGGTATAAACCCCCGTTTTTGGGCTTCCTCTGCGATTGCAATGGTAGCAGGTGTTTTACCTGTTCCACCAACGGTTATATTCCCGATACTGATTACTCGACAGGGAAGTCTTTTTTGACTCTTCAGGGTTTGGTATTTTTTTATTGAATAACCGATGTAGTAGAGACCTTCTATGAGGGTCATGCGTTCACCAGAATTTCCTTTAGTATTCCTCAATTATATACTATAAATTTCAGACCCATGTTTTACACGGATGAGATACATCTTCGCCTATATTATTCATAAAATCAGCGGAGGATATAGCATTTGAGCGGGTTCTTTTGCCGATAGTCAAATTAAGTATACGTATAAAATCAAGAGGCAAAAGCCTCGGAGGCCGATGTGACCGAGTCCGCCCAAGGCGGAGAGCGAAAATGCTATGTCCTCCTTGTGTATAAATTTGTGGATAGTGAAATCTCTGGCGGAGGGGGTGAGATTCGAACTCACGGTAGGTTGCCCTACAACGATTTTCAAGACCGTCGCCTTCAACCACTCGGCCACCCCTCCGATATTGAAAGTGGACAGTGATTACTAACAGTGGATAGTAAAAAGTTCTTTTCTCGCTTTGTTCCCAAAAAGGGCCCAAGGGTTCGAGTTAAAAAGTACTCAATAGAATCATTGGATCATAGACCACTTGAAGCCTACTCATATATCGTATTGCTTTCATTCCGTATCGCAATTTTCCGCTACATGGACAAGTACAGTATTCATTATAACAGAAATGTAATTTGACTTTTTATCCTGATTTTTTTTAAAGTTTTAAAAATTATAAAGGAAGAAATTATGAAAAATTCAGCTTTACAATTGATTCTTCAGGCAGGATATACCGTCAAGGGGGTATTAATACTCCTCCTGTTTTTTTCTGTTGTCTCCTGGGCAATAATATTCTTCAAACATCGTTATTTCTCGAGGGCACATAAGGAGACTGACCAGTTTCTGCGGGCTTACAGATCAGGCAGAGACCCTAAGGGAATCTACCAGGCAATAAGGAACTTTACTATCAGTCCTATAGCAAATGTCTTCAAGGCTGTTTACACGGATGAGGTGCACAAGGGCAAGAGCGAGATCAAAAGGCTCCTCAAGAGATACGAAGCCCTCGAATCTGCAAAGCTCGAAAAGTATCTTAATTTTCTTGCAACAACAGGATCAACGACTCCTTTTATAGGATTGTTCGGAACTGTTTGGGGAATAATGAATTCCTTCAGAAATATAGGAGCCACAGGGGCAGCGTCTCTTGCTATCGTGGCACCAGGCATAGCAGAGTCGCTGATTGCGACCGCTGCCGGCCTGGCAGCTGCTATCCCTGCAGTAATAGCTTATAACTACTATCTGAGCGTGGCCCGTAGGATGATTATCGAAATGGAAGATTTCTCAGAAGAGCTCCTCGACTTTTTTACAAAAGAGGATCTGTGAAAGCAGATAGAGACAGAAAAGTCCTTTCAGAAATAAATGTAACTCCCTTTGTGGATGTGATGCTTGTCCTCCTTGTCATTTTTATGGTAACAGCACCACTTCTTCAACAGGGTATAGATGTAAATCTTCCAAAGGCAAAGGGCAGAGATCTCCCTTCAGAGGAGAGGATAACCCTGGTTATAAAGAAAGAGGGGGCCATCTATATGAATGAAAATCCTGTTTCAATTACACAGATGAGGGATAAACTCGAGGCGATAAGTAAGCTGAACCCTAATGTCTATCTCAAGGCA
>JBGQMP010000339.1:0-2083 GCA_041500685.1 Thermodesulfovibrionia bacterium
TGCCTATTATAAAGTCTGTTATGGGCTTATTACCGTGGAGATAGACAAAGACTCCGGATAGTTCTAATTCAACTTCCTTATGGTCGGGATCGAGCATCTTTATCCTCTCAACCACATCTTTCCCCTCAATAGAAGAGACGGAATAGCCTAACAGTACTCTGAGATTCGATATCTTAAGGCCAGGATGGTCATCCACTTTGAGTTTCTTGGTAGGAGAGATGAGATATACTGTCTCTGCAAATCTTGTAAGTACTTCAGCCTCTTTTATGGCTTCTTCAGAATTTCCGACAATACAGACGGTTTTCCCTCTGAAGAAAGCAGCATCACATATAGCACAGTAACTAACCCCTTTTCCAAGAAATTCACCTTCACCTTTTATGCTCGGTTTCCTTCCCATCGAACCCGTAGCTATGATTAAGGTTTTCCCGCTGTATGTCTTATCCATAGTAAAGACTTCTTTGATATCTCCTGAAAGATTTATCCCAACGACCTGCGTTTTCCTGTATTTAGCTCCAAATCCTTCAGCCTGTCTTCTCATGGTATCGAGCAGTTCTTTACCAGAGGCAGGACTTGTGAGCCCCGGATAGTTTTCTATCTTGCTTGAGTATGCGAGTGCCCCGGCTGTTGCCGATTTATCGAGTATTACAGTCTTGAGTTTTGACCTTGATGCATACAGTGCTGCTGTCAACCCGGCAGGCCCTCCACCTATTATGATTACATCATAGATGTCTGATGGTTCTTGCATTAAATCTTCCCCCAAAAATTGGTTTTGACAATTTGTACCATAATTCAAAATGTGCCGTTTGTCATTCTGAATTTATTTCAGAATCTCGTATTTCTATGTTATATCTACAGTAGATCCTGAAACAAGTTCAGGATGACAGTCGCCGGATAGGCTGCTGTGGAAAAAGACCATATGTCCTGATAATTCTAAAATCATCATCATAATTCCTTCCCGAGGTGGTTAGATAGTTGCCGATGAGCAGGCTGTCAGCCCCGGCGAGAAAGACCATGGAGTTAAACTCACCGAGAATCTGCATCCTGCCACCACAAATCCTTATCTCTCTTTGGGGCAAGATATATCTAAAGAGACTTATAATCTTTAACGCCTCAAAGGGGTGGAGGGTGTCTCTAAACTCTAAAGTCGTCCCTTTTATGGGAATGAGAAAGTTTATCGGGACAGAGTCAGCATCGAGTTCCCTTAATTGAAGGGCCATATCAATTCTATCCTGCCACGTCTCTCCCATGCCGAAGATACCACCAGAACAGAGGGAAAGGCCAAGAGATTTTACTGCATCTATGGTCTTGAATTTATCAGCATAACTATGGGTGCTGCATACCTGATGGAAAAAACCTTCAGAGGTTTCAAGATTATGATGGTAACGATCAAGCCCGGCTGATTTGAGTATCGAAAGTTCTTTTTCTTCAAGCATGCCAAGGCTTGCACAGGGGATAAGTCCTATCTGCCTGATCTCAGAAATCGTATTAGCTATCAGCAATAAGTCTATTTCTGAAACCTTTCTTCCGCTCGTTACAATGGAGAATCTTTCTGCACCTGATTTTTTCGCCTCCCTTGCTTTTTGAAGGGTTATTTCTTTACTTAGAAGGGAATACACTTCTATCTTCGCTTTGCTTTTGGATGACTGGGCGCAGAAAGAGCAGTCTTCAGGGCATGCCCCTGATTTTGCATTGACTATAGAGCAGATGCCTACAGTGTTTCCCCTGAAATGGTTTCTTATCCTGTTTGCCGATGCAAAGAGTTCAAAGAGGTCAGTTCCAGAGACTTCGGCAATATAAAGAGCCTCTTCTCTCGATATATGATCTCCCTTGAGTACTTTCTCCTCGAGGTTTTTTAGCATACTGTAGTTTAGCAAAAAAATATTTTCGTGTCATTGATGTCCCGTATCGAGTACGGGATAAAATCCAGCGGGAATCCGGGAAGACAGAATGTCTGATTAAAAAGAAAAATAGAGAAAGTTTGTAGATTATAGTAAACGCACTAAATGTTTTTACATTGTCATTGCGAGCGATAGCGAAGCAATCTCATAAAAAACTGGATTGCTTCGTCGCTTCGCTCCTCGCA
>JBGQMP010000340.1:0-2083 GCA_041500685.1 Thermodesulfovibrionia bacterium
CGGCTTCGATGTGATCTTCTGGAAGTCGGCCAGGACTTCTTGTCCCTGCCTCAGTTCCATACCGGTGTCGACGATTACTATACCATCCTTCCCCTCGACCATGATGATGTTGGCCAGGTTATAGCCCACCGCGCAATAGACGTTGTCGCCGACCTTGTATATTTTGCGCTCGAAAAGTTTGGTGTGTTCTCTCAGTTCTGGGTTGATGCTGGCTGGTACATTATGCTCGTGTGCAGTACTCATGTGAGCTCCTTCTTAACTTAATATGCCGGTAAATAATGGCTTTTATAGTTTAACGAGGTTTATGTTGTGAGCCATTATATCTTCTGCGTGGCTTCAAGACAATAATGGATTGCTTGTGGCTCATCACTTTTTGATTTTGTATTCCGAACAAGATTTATATCTTGCTTCAGATAGTCGACGTGGCAGTTATAACAGTAATGGCAAATCATGATGGCATTAGTTTAGTGAAGCTAAAAATTTAGCGATACGGATGGCAGCTAACCTGGAACAGGCATTTCTAAGCATTAACCAATGATGATTCAGTCTGGAGATGCAACTGCAGAGGTTGGTTTTTTGTTTAGTGATACCGATACTAAAATAGTTACAAATTAGGCAAAATTTCCTTCAGGACATCCTTCTTTTGAGCTTTATCTTTTTCAATTTCCCTTTCAATTTCTGGATATAGCGTCTTTATGTTGTTAATGTTTTTTAGGAACCGAGGGAGGTTTTTCTCCTTTGACAATTTCTCACTAAACGAAAGAACAGCAACTATGTATTTAAAAAGACTCGCTGTTCTTTCTTCTAGTTGGTTGTTTAATAAACGTTTGGCGATTTCTGGGGTATATTCACCGTATCTTTTCTTAATTAGGTTGTGTATGAAGTGAAGAAATATAAGGTTAGAATACAGAAGAAATTCCTTTTGTAGGATTGAATTCCTTTGGTCTGCGCTAAACTCTTCTGGGACTAATTTCAGTCTATTGAATTCATTTTTTCTGTATTCTGTTATTCTCTTTTCGACAAACTGAAGTATGAGCCATGGAAGTAAGATTTCTTCTACTATAGTATCTTTCTTGAATATATCGCCGTACTTCTTCGAGAATAATTCAATTCTATATCGTCGCGCAAAGGCAGGATCCTCCAAGAAAGAATAAACCGCTTGTGTTGCCTGTATCATGTCGATTATCCTATTATTGTATTTTTGCCTGTCGTGTCTAGGCAAGATTTTCCAGCCACCTTCTTTAATTGAATAAAAATAGGGAGGGGCATAGTGTTCAAAATCTCGTTTTAGTCTTTTCTGTATCGGGTCGTTGGATTTCAGCTGAGCTTCAGATACGGGATTCTGAGAGTTTGTATATAAGGCTATGAGTTCCACTTCCCTTACTGGTGCTTTTATGAATCTTGTTAGTACCTCGATTTCCTCCGGTATATCTGCCTCCAACCGCTCTTTCGCTTCCTTAAGACAAGCAGTCGTCTGGCAGCCATTTATGATTTGAGGACCTGTTATTATTACTTTTGTAGGGTTTTTCGGATCGTCAAAATCAAAGTTCGAACATACAAAACTGATTCCATTGTTATAGTGCCAGAATTTCATTCTATCAACCCGATCCATTACCGTATCGATTATCCTTGCATTAATACTACCTTTCCGGATACCTTTGAACAATCTAATATTTCTCTCAAAAAGCCTGTCGCCATAGCGGGTATATAGTGAAGCCAACTCTTTGCCTTTGATAGACATAACTAGCGCGGGGAAACCCCCATCATGTCTGATAAAGAATTGATCTTTCGAAATAGCTAAGGTTACAGTTTCTGATGAAAGAGGGTTCACGGATTGAAGGTTCGCTTGGTATAAATTCAATATGTCGTCCACATCGTGGAAATATAGTTGGACCCTTTCTCTGTAATCGGAGTTGTTAAACACTCTCTTCTCACGAATCGCACCGCTAGAAAATCTACCTAATACAAAATAGTGTAATTCAACGGTTGCCCCTTCATTCCACTTCTCAGTGAAAGTCATAGAGCAATCATAGAGTTTGGGTAAATTCAGTTGGTGAATTTCGTGTGGCTGTTTTAGCCAGTC
>JBGQMP010000341.1:0-2068 GCA_041500685.1 Thermodesulfovibrionia bacterium
ATTCAGGGTGACAAAATACTATTTCTGCAACAGCCTGGTACACGGGAATGACGGAAGAAACAAGCGTAAAAAAAATTTAGGGACACTACATTAGAAGACCAGTTTATGGAAAAGAATATTATCAAAATAATAGGAAGGAGGACTGTATGGGGGGGGGAAGTATCTCAGGTGCATCCTCACCACATATATCGATTCATCTGGTGTCATAAGGGAATGGGAATCTTTTGAGAGGGTTAACTGTAAAGGAATAGTTGTCGTTGTGCCTGTAACAGATGATAAAGAAGTTTTGCTGGTAAGACAGTTCAGGCCTCCTGTGAATGGGTATGTCATCGAATTTCCAGCAGGTTTAATGAGCGAAAGAGAAGATGGTCTTGAGGAAGCTGCAAGGAGGGAGCTCCTCGAAGAGACAGGCTATGCTGCGAAAGATATGATCTACCTTACAGAAGGGCCTTTGTCATCAGGGGCTTCTGGGGAGATACTTACTGCTTTTCTTGCAAAGGGGCTTGAGTTTAAAGGTTTAGGAAAAAGGGATGAAACAGAGGATATAGAGGTCCTTAAGATACCAATAAACGAGCTGCATGATAAATTGTCTGTTTTTAAATCAGAGGGTAACCTTATTGATCTGAAGATCTTTGGCCTTTTGGAACTTGCAAAGAAACATCTAACTCTTTGATTTTATCTTGAGGAATTTTCTCTTCCCGACCTTAAACAAATAATCCCCTTTTGCCAGCTTCCTATCAGGGTCAACGGATTTCTCGTCATTAATCATGACACCTCCCTGCTCGATGGTCCTTATCGCCCCACTCGTGCTTGTTGTTAAACCGGAGAGTTTCATAATCTTTGGCACCCACATCTCATTACCATCCCATTTAATCTCAACTAAAGGAATTTCATTAGGCAGACCCTTTTCTTTGAATACCCGTTCAAATTCCTCTTTTGCCTTAGAGGCTTCATCCTTACCCCAGTATTGTTCAACGATCTCCAGGGCAAGATTTTCTTTAGCCTTCTTTGGATGAATTTTCCCCGTCTGTATTCCTTCTTTCAGCTTGTTGAGCTCCTCTAAAGATATGCGACTAAGGAGTTCATAATATCTGAGCATGAGATCATCACTTATGGACATAATTTTTCCGAAGATCTCCTTCGGGGGTTCTGCTATGCCTATATAATTCCCGAGGCTCTTACTCATCTTCTTAATTCCATCAAGACCTTCGAGAAGAGGCATGAGAACGAGAGATTGCGGTTCCTGGCCATATTCTCTCTGGAGTTCTCTCCCGACAATGAGGTTGAACTTCTGGTCTGTTCCCCCGAGCTCCACATCAGCCTTAAGTACCACAGAGTCGTACCCCTGAATTAATGGATAAAGGAACTCATGGATGCTGATAGGATTCTGGCTGACAAATCTCTCTTTGAAGTCATCCCTTTCGAGCATCCTTGCAACAGTGTATCTTCCTGCGAGGCGTATCATATCCTCTGCTGTCAAGGCAGACATCCACTTAGAGTTAAAGGCGATCTTGGTATTATTTGGGTCGAGGATTTTGAATATCTGTTCTTTATAGGTCTTTGCATTTTCAAGGACTTGTTCTCTTGTGAGGGGTTTTCTCATCTCACTCTTTCCACTCGGGTCACCTATTATGCCTGTGAAATCCCCGATGAGGAATATTACTTCATGGCCGAGTTCCTGAAACTGCCTCATTTTTTCGAGCAAAACTGTATGACCCAGATGGATATCCGGTGCAGTGGGATCAAAACCTGCCTTGATTCTGAGAGGCCTTTTTTCTTCGTAGGATTTCTTGAGTTTCCTCAGGAGCTCAGCCTCAATGATTATCTCAACAGCACCCCTTTTTATAATCTCAAATTGCTTTTCTGGTTTTAGCATAGTGATTGTCTACGACTCGTAGAGTAATAATAAAACTTACTGGTGATTACCGTCAATCATTCCTTTATTTTCGTTAGCATTTCCTTTTCCGTGATAAAACTCAGATTGATATCAGAGGCTAAATCAAGAATCCTTTGTCTGCCTAAGGCAGGCTATAATGACATTTTGTAATCCCCCTCCATCCCCCTTTAG
>JBGQMP010000342.1:0-2056 GCA_041500685.1 Thermodesulfovibrionia bacterium
AGAAATAATAAGATTAATCTGTGGATACTTTATAAGATGGATCTTTGCGAAAAATAAATTCTCTTTGCCCTCAAAAAGCTTATGAAGACGACATCCTATATTTCGCCGTGAATTGCTGATGAATGGCAAACAAGAATTGTCTATCGAACAAGACAAGATTCTGGCTGCCCATATTGTTCGGGGAGGTTGGCCGGTCATGACAATTCTTTGGCAGTACTACACCCCAATCTTGCAAAAGAGTGGCATCCAGCAAAAAATCGTGATTTAACCCCTAATGACGTTAGACCAGGCACTGATAGGAAGGTCTGGTGGTTATGCGATAAAGGACATTCCTGGGCAGCGGCAGTATGTCATCGAACGCACAGCGTAAAAGCAACGGGCTGTCCCTACTGTTCTGGAAGAAACGCAACAGTTGAAAACAACTTGGGGGTTCTTTTTCCTGGGCTCTTGAGTGAGTGGCATTCCACAAAAAATGAGCCACTTCGACCAGACATGCTGAAGTCTGGCAGTAACAGGAAGGTTTGGTGGCAGTGTAGTAGGGGCCATGAGTGGAAAACCTCTCCAAACAAAAGAACAGGTGCAGATAAGACAGGGTGTCCTTATTGTAACCCTCAGACATCTCGCTTAGAAATAAGAATTCTGTGTGAACTAAGGCATATTCTTAACAATGTAGAGTGGAGAGCCAAGATTGCTAACATGGAAGTCGATATTTACGTACCGAGGTACTCGTTTGCTATTGAAGTAGACGGCTACAGATGGCATGTCGGGAAAGATGAGAGTGACAAGATTAAAGGTAAAGAACTATTCAAGCATGGAATCAACCTCTTTAGATTAAGAGATAGCAAATTGAATATAATTGAAGCCACAGATACCTTATGCAATGATAATGATGACGACATAGACATCGTACATAACTTATTAAGTAACTTGTTGACGCATATTACCTTTGAAGAAGATGATCTGAGAACAATTCAAGCTTATTTGAGAGTCGTGACGCCGCAAAACAATTTGGAGTACGAGAGATTGTTGTCTTACTTGCCTTCTTCTCCTCCTGAGCGGTCTTTAGCAGCACTATATAAGCACTTGATTCCGGAATGGCATTATGAAAAAAATATGCCGTTGACACCTGATAATTTTACTCCAAGCGCAAGGGCAATTGTTTGGTGGATATGTTCAAAGGGCCACGAATATAAGTCTTTTCTTTATAACAGGATAAAAGGAGTGGGCTGTCCTTATTGTGCTGGTAGAAAAGTTTCATCCGATAATAACCTTATAGTGAAAGCCCCTGAACTATCTAAGGAGTGGCATTACGCAAAAAATAATCCAATAAAAGCTGACCAAGTATATTATCGGTCAACAAAGAAGGTATGGTGGATTTGTTCAGAAGGCCATGAATGGATGGCCACACCACAAAAAAGGGTTTTAGGCCGAGGTTGTCCATACTGTAAAAATAGAAAAGGAAAATGATTTGGGAAAACTGGTGACAAAGAAGGAAAATAGAAGGAAAATAGGGTCAGGTCTATTTTCTTGACATAGGGGCTTCCCTGGGATTGAATCTCTCCATGCCAGAGACTACGAGAAATATAAAAGGATAGGACATTAATCATTTCTCCTATGGCGGCTTTGGACAAAATAGGCACAGCGCCAATCCTGTTATTTTTCCGGCCATTGACATATCCATAATCAATACGTATACTACACGTATATAGAAAGGAGGATTTCGATGCAAAAAAAGTTGACCATAACCATAGATGAGGAAGTTTATGAAGGTCTTCATAAGGCCATCGGCCCCCGCAAGATCAGCAAATTTGTTGAGGAATTGGTTCGCCCGCACGTAGTTCGCCCAAATCTGGAATTGGCATACTCCCAAATGTCAAAAGACAAAAAGAGAGAAGCAGAAGCCTTGGATTGGGCAGAAACAACTTTCAAGGACATAGCGCATGAAAAGAGGTGAGGTCTGGTGGGTTAATTTTGATCCCTCAGTCGGCGGAGAGATCAGAAAAAAACGTCCTGCCGTGATCATTAGCAATGACGCATCAAATAAGTTCCTCAATCG
>JBGQMP010000343.1:0-2049 GCA_041500685.1 Thermodesulfovibrionia bacterium
CTGGCGATCAGGAAACGTGGCAGCTACGCGACCATTTCTGGTGAGTTCACGACCTGATGGTTCACGTACATTCTTACATGAGTTGACACGGTCTTTGCGAGAAGCTGAACAATTCCCGATACATATGAGACTAGTAAGTAAGTCGATTAGTTTTTCCTATTGACTGCGAATAGTAAGACCATAAGATAATTAGAGTTTAAGGGGGTAAAAAGAATGAAAACAGATTTAAGAGGTAGAGATTTTATTAGCGTACTCGACTTTAACCGAGAGGAATTGGAAACAATTCTTGAGGTTGCTAAGTGGCTCAAAATGAGAAATGCCGTAGGTGAGCCACAGACAGAAATCCTCAAAGGAAAGGTTTTGGGATTACTTTTCGCATCGCCTTCAACGAGAACTCGACTTTCTTTTCAAACAGGGATAGTTCAGCTTGGGGGGTCTGCTCAGGTCTATAATCCTGAGGAATTACAACTTTCCCACAAGGAGTCATGGAAGGATACTGCCGAAATGATTTCGAGATTCTTGGACGGTTTTGCAATTCGTCTCTATAATCTTAAGACCCAGATGGGTGCAGAGACATATGAATATGGAGACGCTAGGAAGGTTTTAAGAGGAATAGCTGAATATGCGAGTATTCCTGTAATCAATATGCTTGATGATAAGGAGCACCCCTGTCAGATCATGGGTGATATTCTTACGATGATGGAGAAGTTTGGTGGTTTAGAATATGCAAGAAATAAGAAAATTGTCATGTCATGGGCATATGATGAGAGAGCAAAATCAGCAGGAGTGCCTCAGACAATGATTGCTGCGGGTTCTACGCTCGGGTTAAATATTACTCTTGCTTATCCTGACGAGCCAGGGCTTTACGATCTTGATAGTGAATATGTTGAATTTGCAAGAGAGGCAGCAGCAGAAAGTGGCGGTTCTCTCACGATTGAGAATGACATTTGGAAAGCCTCAAAAGACGCAGATGTTATTTACGCTAAATCGTGGGCTAGGAATCCCGATACACATGCTGAAGTGGGTAAGAAATACAAGGATGATTGGCGTATCTCGCACGAGCATTTTAAAGTCGCCAGTAAGAATTGTGTGTATATGCATTGTCTTCCTGCTCGTAGAGGTTTTGAAGTCACTGATCTCCTCATTGATGACCCAAAGATTTCTATTGTTAATGATGAGGCAGAGAACAGGCTTCATGTTCAAAAAGCAATTATGTCCTTGATGATGAGATAATTCTATAGAAGAAGATTTAGGAAAAGAGGAGTTTACTATGGGAAAAAGGCAAATTAGGATTTTTGCATTTGGTGGCAATGAAGTTGCTCCTGTCGGTTTAGTCGATGAAAATGGAAAAGCTATTATCCCCGATATTGCTATGCAATGGAAAAGAACAAAGGAAACCTGCGAGCATATATCAAACATCGTAAATTCTTTTCCTGAAGATGATTACATTCTTACGCACGGTAATGGCCCTCAGGTAGGCAATGTTCTTCTTCGCTCAGAGTATTCAAGGCCTATACTTCCTCCTCTTCCCCTTGATGTGTGCGGGGCAGATACTCAGGGCTCGATGGGGTACATGTTAGCGCAGATTCTTGCAAACCAGCTAAAGACAAAAGGCATCAACAAACAGGTGGTGAGCATTGTAACACAGGTTGTCGTTGGTAAGAATGACCCTGGCTTCCAGAACCCTACGAAATTTATCGGCCCATCTTACACAAAAGGACAAGCGATGGAAAGAGCCCAGATAGACGGGTGGGTCGTTAAACTATACAAGAAAGACGAACTAGGCAACGAAATCTGGAGAAAGGTTGTCCCATCCCCTGTGCCCCTTGATATAGTTGAGATTGATCTCGTTGAGGCAGCACTTGAAAAAGGTATGGTGGCGATAACAGTTGGAGGTGGTGGTATCCCTGTTGTTTTGGAAGAGCCTGACGAAAATGGTGTTTATCATAGTAACTATGGCTTTACTTTTGAAGATGGTAGAGATTTGAAGGTTTACAGAGGGATTGAGGCAGTGATAGACAAGGATCTTGCTTCTGCTTTACTTGGTAC
>JBGQMP010000344.1:0-2040 GCA_041500685.1 Thermodesulfovibrionia bacterium
GTTAAAACAAGAAGCGACTATGTATATCTTGATCTTATGCATCTCGGAAAGGAATTTCTGAAAAAAAGATTCCCACGGATTTATTCAACCTGTCTCCAGTATAACATTGATATTACAAAAGAACTTGTTCCTGTTTCTCCAGCAGCCCATTATATCATGGGCGGGGTAAAGACCGACTCAGGAGGTGTCACGAACATGCAAGGACTCTATGCGGCCGGTGAAGTTGCATGTACAGGCGTGCATGGTGCAAATAGACTTGCATCAAATAGCCTTCTCGAAGGCCTTGTCTTCGGCGCAAGGGCAGGGAAGGCAGCTTTAGACACTCCTGTCAGGAAGGAACAATTAGAATTGGGTGGCAGGAAAATCACTCATCCCATACCACTCACTACCCATCACAACTCGATTCCTGACCACGAAGAGATAAGACATGAACTGAGGAAGGTAATGTGGGAAAGGGTTGGCATCATACGATGTGGAGAATCCCTCAGTTATGCAAAGGAAAGGCTTGCGGGATGGTCTTATATCCAGGAAGAGGCCCCTCTTACGAGGAGGGAGCTCGAGCTAAAAAATATGCTTGTTGTGGCTCAACTTACTACAGAAGCGGCCCTTTACAGAGAAGGTAGTGCAGGCGCTCATTTCAGGTCTGATTATCCTGAAAGGGGTGAAGGATGGCAGAGACATACTGCATGGAGAAAGAAAGATGAAGAATTAGCATACGAGGTCGTTGAGTAAGAAAAAGGCAAAGACTGTTTGTAAAGACAAACCTTCATGAAACTCCCGGGATGAGGGAATAAAAAATCAGGGTACTTTAATATTGTAAGCCTTAATCTTCTTGTGAAGGTTGCTCCTTTCTACCTGAAGGATTTCCGCTGTCTTGGATACGTTCCAGTTGTTTTCTTCAAGCCTCTTTGTTATAAAGTCCTTCTCGAAGGCGTCTCTTGCCTCTTTCAATGTTTTGTAGGCAAGATAGTCTTGACGGGTTGGTTCGGATACAACAAGATTTTTTGATGTTATCGTGTCCGAAGGAGTCATAATTACGAGTCTTTCTATCACATTTCTCAGTTCCCTTATATTTCCAGGCCAGTCATGGGCCTCAAGCATCTTTAATGCATCCGGGGCTATCTTCTTCTGCCTTTTCCCATATTCAGTTGCAAAAGATTCAAGGAAATACTCGACGAGAAGCGGAATGTCTTCTTTTCTTTCCCTCAGTGGGGGAATTACGATGGGAATAACATCCAGCCTGTAAAGCAGGTCTTCCCTGAAATTACTTTTTTTTACTTCCTCCTTGAGGTCTTTGTTCGTGGCCGAAATGATTCTTACATCTACTTTTATATTCTTGCTGCCTCCAACTCTCTGAAACTCCTGGGTCTCAATAATGCGAAGCACTTTTGATTGGGCAGAAGTAGACATGTCACCTACTTCATCAAGGAATAGAGTGCCTCTATCGGCAAGCTCAAATTTGCCCTTCTTACTTTCAAAGGCTCCTGTAAAAGAACCCTTTTCATGACCGAAGAGTTCACTCTCTATGAGCTCATGGGGAATTGCAGCACAATTCACCTCAATAAAGGGTTTCCCAGCACATCTGCTATTTTCGTGAAGCAGACGTGCAACAAGCTCTTTACCCGATCCGCTCTCGCCCATAATCAGTACCCTACTGTTACTCTGTGCTGCCATGTTGATCTGTTCCTTCAAAAGTTCCATTTTCGTTGAGTTCCCGATGAGTCTGTATTTTTTTGTTAAGTCTTTTTTGAGGGCCTTATTTTCTATTTCGAGGGTGCGTTTTTCAAGCGCCCTCCTTGCAACGAGCAAGACCCTCTCGAGGGAAAGGGGTTTTTCGAGGAAGTCGTACGCACCCGTCTTCGTTGCATTCACAGCAAGTTCTATATTGCCATGACCCGAGATCATGATTACAGGTAGATCTGGCTTGAGAGCCTTGATCTCCTCGAGGGTTTTAATACCGTCAATACCTGGAAGCCATATGTCGAGGAGTACCAGATCAGGGCTTTGCTCCTTGAGGAGTTCCAGTGCCTCTTCGCCAGA
>JBGQMP010000345.1:0-2035 GCA_041500685.1 Thermodesulfovibrionia bacterium
GGCATTAAAGATTGAAGATTCACTCGACACAACAACCTCAACATTGTAACCCGTCCTGAACTTTACGTCATCAATCGCAAATACATTAGAAGGATCAACCATGGCAATCGTTAAGGTGGCACCAACCCTCGCAACAGGCACAATAAGATACTTTCTCGCCATATCAACAGGTATGAGCTTTAAGAGAGAAGAATCAATACTGTAATCAGAGAGATTTATCGCAGGAACACCATATTGTCTGCTGAGGAAAGCAACAAGTTTCTCTTCAGTTACATAGCCTAACTTTACGAGATTTGTACCGAGTCTTCCACCTTCTCTTCTCTGAAGGCTTAGGGCATGTTTCAGTTGTCCATCCGTGATAATATTAGAGGCTATAAGGAGCTGACCTAATCTCGCTGCCATTGCTCACACCATGAGAATCTAAAATGTAACATAAAAAAATCCAAAATAAAGACATCCCATTATTGATTCCACATTTTTCATTTCTTCAGTCTCCAAAAGTAGCCCTCATTACCTCTTCTACGGAGGTAATGCCTTCCTTTATCTTATTGAGACCACTCATCCTCAGGGTCTTCATGCCGAGCTTGACAGCAGTCTTCTTTATCTCATCAGCTGATGCCCCTTCAAGGACAAGCTCCTTGATTTCATCCTTGAGAGGCATAACCTCATAGAGTGCTATCCTTCCTTTATATCCAGAACCATTGCATGCAGGACACCCCTTACCTCTGTAACATTTTATTGTCTTTGCATCTTCCTCTGAGAAACCTATCTTCAGTAGGGCTGCCTCTGGTATATCTTCCTCCTCTTTGCACTTTGTACATACCTTCCTTACAAGCCTTTGAGAGACAATAAGGATAACCGATGCTGATACAAGAAAAGGCTCCACACCCATATTCAACAATCTGCTTATGCTGCTTGGGGCATCATTCGTATGCAGAGTACTTAAGACGAGATGACCTGTAAGGGCCGCTTTGACTGAAATCTCTGCTGTCTCAAAGTCACGAATCTCTCCGACCATAATGACGTCAGGGTCCTGCCTCAAAAAAGACCTCAGGGCTGAAGCAAAGGTAAGGCCAATATCTTCTTTCACCTGAACCTGATTTATCCCGAGAAAGTTATACTCGACAGGGTCCTCCGCAGTCGATATATTAATGCCCACCTTATTGAGGTAATTCAATCCAGAATAGAGAGTTGTTGTCTTACCACTCCCCGTTGGCCCTGTAACGAGGATCATGCCGTACGGCTTATTCAGTGCATCTATGAAATCCTTTAAGGCGCCCTCTTCAAATCCGAGTTTTGTGAGGTCTACCTGGAGATTTGACTTATCGAGGATCCTTAAAACAACTCTTTCACCAAAAAGACAGGGCACTGTGGAAACGCGAAAATCTATCTCACCTTTTTTACCGAGTCTCAGTTTAATCCTTCCATCCTGAGGTAACCTTCTTTCCGCAATATCAAGCCTCGCCATTATTTTGAGCCTCGATGATACAGCAGCCTTTATCTTTACTGGCAGATTCATAACTACATACATCAAGCCATCGATCCTCTGCCTTACCCGCACAGAGTTCTCGTAGGGTTCCACATGGATATCGCTTGCACCAGCCCTTATAGCATTGATAAGCATACCATTCACAAGCTTAACGATCGGTGGTGCAACATCTCTTACAACTTCTGCATCTTCTTTTTCTTCCACCACCTCGATATTGTCAAGGGCCCTATCCACTACCTCGTTAAGTTTATCTACATCTCCATCTCCTTGATCAATTGACGAAGAACTCTCTTCTGAACCATCTTCTAAATCAGGGAGTTCATAATTCCTGGCCTGAAGCACCTCTGTTTCTAATCCTTTTGATGCAATAAGGGACTCACCATTAACCATATAATAGGTTGATATGGCATTAAAGATTGAAGATTCACTCGACACAACAACCTCAACATTGTAACCCGTCCTGAACTTTACGTCATCAATCGCAAATACATTAGAAGGATCAACCATGGCAATCGTTAAGGTGGCACCAACCCTCGCAACAGGCAC
>JBGQMP010000346.1:0-2032 GCA_041500685.1 Thermodesulfovibrionia bacterium
ACAGCCCTCCCATGTGGTCTGCCAGCCCTTTCAGGAATACACAAAAGGTGAAATCTACGGTCACGTGTATCAGAATAAAATCTTGTCGATTTGCAGGGGTTTTTCAGCATGTCTGCCTTCTTGTTAATGCAACGTTTGGGTGAAGTAAATAAGAGGCGCTGTATCGATAAAAATTATATTGATTTTGGCAAGTTCATCAGAGAGGGTCATGCCCTATTTTCTCTCAGACGGTTAACATACTCCTGTGCATCTTCACCTTTCCATAACCCCTTTCCGAGACCATAGAGGTTCCTCCAGTCGAGTTCCTTTTTCATCGCAAGACCTGTTTTACTTAGCTTATGTGCAAGCTTTTCCACCAGCTTCAATTGTTCCTGAGGGGAAAGCTTTTCTACCTCTTTTTCGATTTTTCCCAAATTTGTTCCTCTTGGCATCCTAAGCCTCCTCTAAATTCATATAATTAGTAGCATAACATATATAGTTTGATCAAGCATCCATTTTACTTTTTCTGCCTGCTATTTTCTGCATGCTGTTGACATTTATTATTTTTTGTGTTTATTATTAAACAGATGTTTTAAACATTTGTTTAATAATCTTAAAAAGTGGGACACTTGGACACAAAACAACAAATTCTTGACGCTGCCGAGTCACTTTTTGCCCGTGAGGGGTATCAGGCTACTTCCATGCGGGCAATTACAGAAAGTGCCGGAGTTAACCTGGCGGCAGTTAATTACCACTTCGGCTCGAAAGAGGCATTGTTTGAAGCCATCTTTGAGCGCAGGCTGCGGCCCCTTAATGAGGTCAGACAGAAAAGATTAAAAGAGATCAGAGATGAGGCCAAACGGCAGGGACTAAAGCCAGCGGCAGGAGAAATCCTTCGCGCCTTTATTGAGCCTCCCTTACGCTTTAAAGAATCAAGAAAGGGTGAAGTGGATTTTACCATTCTAATTGGCAGGTCATTCATTGACCCGGACGATACCGCACAGAAGATTTTCTTTCGTCTTATGAAGCCGTTTTCTCGGGTGATGCTTGAAATGCTGAGTGAGGCATTGCCTGAACTATCCAGAGAAGCCATCTTCTGGAGGTACCAGTTTGTCATAGGGGCACTGGCGCGTACCATGCGCATATATAAAAACCCAAAGTTTGAAACAATGAAGGTTAATCTTAAACCCGATTTGGACTCACTTATTGATTCGTTAATTTCTTTTGCAGTAGCTGGCATGGAGACCACAATAGGAAAATGCAAAGATAGCCCTTTATGACTATAAGGTTGAACGGGCAAGCCTTAAAAAGGCGATGGGGGTAAGATGAAGAAAATTCTAATTGCTGGCGTAATTGTTATTATCATTGCTATTGCTGTATTTATTTTATTCAGGGGCGCAGGAAATGAACTGGGATTCACGACTGATAAGATTATCAGAGGCGATTTAGAAATGGCAGTTACCGCTACAGGCACAGTAAACCCTGTGACCACTGTCCTTGTGGGCACACAGGTATCAGGCACGATAAAAGAAATATATGTGGATTTCAATTCTCCTGTAAAGAAAGGTCAACTGATAGCCCGGATAGACCCGGCTTTATTTGAGGCACAGGTGAATCAGGCGAGGGCAAATCTCCTTTCCGCGAAAGCAAATCTGGAGAAAGCCGAAGCAACACTGATTGACGCAAAGAGGACGATGGACAGGAATAAGGAATTGTTCTCAAAAAATCTTGTCGCAAGGAGTGACCTTGATACAGCGGAAACAAACTATGAAACTGCAAGGGCTTCGGTAAGCGCGGCAAAATCTCAGGTTGCTCAGACAGAGGCAGCCTTAAGCCTTGCAGAGACAAATTTTTATTATACGAAAATAGTATCTCCTGTAGATGGGATTGTCGTATCGAGAAATGTAGACGTCGGGCAGACTGTTGCTGCCAGCTTTCAGACACCGACACTGTTTAGCATTGCACAGGATCTTACAAAAATGCAGATCGATACGAATGTGGCTGAGGCGGATATAGGCAATGTTAAGGTTGGACAGGATGTTGAATTTACCGT
>JBGQMP010000347.1:0-2032 GCA_041500685.1 Thermodesulfovibrionia bacterium
CTGTAGTTTTTGACTCTTACATCGAGTTCTTTTATAACGAGATAAGGTGTTCTCGTCTCGATGGAGTAAGGAATTTCACTGAGTGCCCTCGAATCCGGTATTACAGCATCTACGCTGACGCTGATAACCTTGAATTTACCGAGGTCTTCAGGTTTCCCGACCCTTTCGCTGGATATTGTTCCTCCCCTTCCGGTAATAGTGCTTTTCACTATTTCCTGCAGCTGTGCTGCTACAAGAGAAGGCGTCTGACCCTCTATGAGTTTTGAGTCATCAGCTTTTCTTGTCTCTTTCAGAGAGGCAAGTCTCTTTTCGAGAGAGGGTTTCTCTGAGATAAGGTTGATATATTTTTCGAGGGTTTTTTTCTTTATAGCCTGCTCTTCTTGAATAGTGGCTAACTCTGATCGAATCCTCAGAAACCCATATTGATAGATAAGGAGTCCCATCAGTATGATCATGAGAGGTATAGAGACTATCAGTGTCTTAGTCTTCCTCATCTGCTGACTCCCCGCCTGCAGCCTTTTTAGGAGCTTCTATTTTTACACCGCCCTCTATTTCCATCTTTATAATAAATCTATCAGCATTCTGTCTCGCATCTCTGAATGTTGGTGAAGCAAACTCAGCCTTTCTGAAATATTTAGATGCCTCAAGTTTTGGGAGAAGACCGGTGGCGGAGCTTGCATAACCTTCGATATCAACAGTTGTCTCTGTAATTCTCACCCTCGTCAGCCAGGTGGACTGGGGAAGGGTGGTTGTGAGCTCCTTGAGTATATTGAGGGCCATTGGCTTTTTCCCTTTGAAATTATCTATTGTGGAGACCTCATTGTTAACGTTTTCTATCTCTTTTTTAAGAGCCTCAACCTTTTTCACATCTTCCTTTCTCAGTATTATCTGATGGTCGATCTCCTCAAGCCTTTTTTTTTCAATTCGAAGAGGGGCAACCATATAAAGAATCCACATAGCAAGGATTATGAGTATGAGTATAGCTGAAAGGGCAAAGGGAGTCTTTGGTTTTTCATATCGGCCCTTTTTAAGGAGGTCCAGTCCTTTTGCCTTTGGCCATAAGGATTCCAGGACCCCGCCAGTGGCAGCATAGGAAACTCCCTTTTGAGGTCCTGGGGGTCTGAGCTTTATATCTGTCTCATTCAGTATCTTTACAGGCTGGTTTATTTGAAGCTTTAGCAGTTCCTTTAAGGAAGGATCTGTATCCTTTAAGAGTACTGTAATATGGGGTGACCTGTCCTGTTTTTTAGCGGCATCTAAAAGGGATAGGATTTCTCCCGAAATTGTCTCTACCTTTGATTTCTCGCTTTCTGAAGAGAAACTGCCTATTGAGGTGCCAGTTATGGAGCCATCAAGGGATAAAGCGCCTTCATATTCATTTTCATCTACCTCAACAAAAATAGAATCAGCACCTTTATCAATATACCGACAGAGGGTACCTATACTTGAGAGATTAACCGTTACTTTGCTGACGTTAATATCCCTTTCCCTCAGGGCATCTATGTACTGCTGTATCAGATCGGCCTTTGCTGCCATAACTAATAAGGTGAGCTTCCCTGCATCGTCCTTCAGTATCCTGAAGTCGTAGAGTGCATCTTCTGGGTTGAAAGGGGTCAGCCTGTCTAGCTCATAGGCGAGGACATTGGCGAGGTTTTCTTTAACCGTGGTTGGAAACTCAGCGGTCTTAATAATAACCCATGCCTTTGGGATGCTCAGGGTCACGTCTGTTCTGGCTGCTCCAAGATCATTGCTGGCTAAAGCTACAGAAGAAGCGAGGCCTTCTGGTTGGGGGTATCTGTCTTCCTCAAAAGAGTATCTTCTGGAACCCTTTATTTTAATCTTTGATAAGAATCTTGAGCCAAAGACAACAGACAAAACACCCTTCTCAATAGAGACACAGAGGGATTTTTTCGGTGAGATGATATCATCAGAAGGACTGAAGGTCAGCACTCTCCATGCAGGTCTCCCTATACTCATCAGGTATGTTGCCGAAGTAGAGGCAAGGGTTGTTAGTTTTTTAATAACGATCGTC
>JBGQMP010000348.1:0-2031 GCA_041500685.1 Thermodesulfovibrionia bacterium
AGATTTCTTCGGATTATACTCTCCTTGCTTCGCAATAGAGCAAGTTAATTCACAAACCCTGCAGCCCGTGCACAGGTCAGCATCCACAATGATAGCCTTTTCCATATATCCTCCTCACCGTCTCTTCCCTAAGATCTTAAAGAATTAAGTTCTTAAAAAAAATTAAAATTCCCATTTATCTCGTGGAGTAAAGAGAATCCTATCACCTACTTTTCGACGTGAAGCTCCATTTTCTGCAAGAACCATGGCAACTAGAGTCTCAAGGCGGTTAGGCTTATATGGCATCCCATAAGACTTTTTGAATAGGACTGCTTTACTGGTAGATTTGGACAGCTCCTCAACTATCTCCGGAACTGTGGCTTCACCAATCCTTAAATGAGCTGTTAGTGTTTCCTCATTAAGGTCACTAAAGTATTCCTCCCACATCTGGAAGAAGGCGACGCATTCATCCTGTCCCTTAGCCATATCCACTAAATAGAGGGGACCTAAAGGTTTCACTCCCCAAGTCTTGAATCGTTCTGTCCACCATTTTTGACTTCGATGACTATCCGTTGCTAGATGGATATAACCCTGTTCAGCCATGATTCGGCACTTTCTGAGTATTCCAATATTCTTCTTGAGAGACCCATCTAAGTAGACCGGGTTGATCCCTAGTGTGGCATCTCCTGTGATCATTAGTTTGTTTAGTGGGTCATAAAGACAGATATGCCCTGGACTTTGGGACCCATCATGAATGACAAAGAAACGCCCCACTTGCCACCCATCTACTTCCACATGCCCGAATATCCTCTTTTTACGGCTATCCAAGGGAAGGATTTCTGCAAACTCTGCCATGTAGCGCGAACCCTTAGTCAAGACTTTAGAATATAGCAACCAGAGAGCAGATCGGACTCTTGGGCGATCAGCATCAGAGGGTAGATTTTCTATATATTTCCAAACGTCCCTATATTCAGGGTTTGAATATTCCTCAAATTTGCGTGCATATTTATTAAGTTGTCTTAAATTATCTGCTCTGCCCAAATAAGGATTAAAATACTTTTCAAGCCTGGTAAGGTCTTCCAAAACATGTCTGGTCTGGTCTAAAACCTGAATCTCAGGCTCAGGGAGCAAAAAACGAATATCACTATATTCTGTTTCTAAAATGACATCGTTATTCCTGCCGTGGTCCCAGTGCCCATGGGTTACCATAAGAACGAGCCTTCTCGCGCCTTGTCGGGCATATTTTTGGAGAATTCTTAGTATCTTTTGGCGATAATACGGATGATTGCCGGTGTCGAGTAAAAGCACCATATCTTTATCACGAAGGACAAAGATATTCGACGAAGGTGGTGCAGTGTAGAATGCAGCTCCTGCATACCCTTCTATAAACCAGACATCCGGAGCTATTTCTTTTTCAAATAATCGTTCAAAATCTTTTTCCATTTGCGGTTGATCACAAAATGGATAAGCAAACAATTCAGCTTTATGCGCCATTTTATCCTCCCTCCTATTTTTCAAATTACTTATGCCAGATTTCCGCAGCTCTTGGAAAAGCCAATCTACTTTGCCTCAAATTTAAGTTTACAAGCATTTCAGCTACCCTCAGTGCTATTGCAGTGCCATCCAGCAATTGGATACCCAGCTTTTCGGAGAGTCGCCTTGCAGAATGATCACCTAGTGCAGGAAATATCGCTAAACAACCAACTATAATTATTTCGGCTCCGTCATGTTTTGCCTTATTGACTTGTTCTGTAAACCTCGCCTCCAGTTCTTCTCTTCTTTCACGAAGCTCTAAGACAGGAATGTTTATTGATCTCATTGATACTATTCTATCCACGACACCATGGGTTCTTGCGCTCCTATAGATATTGGGAATAAACTCATCCCTTGCTGTTATCAATCCAAACTTATCTGCTAATAAATAAGCCACCTGAAAGACGCTTTCGCCCGCTCCAATAACAGGTATGTCTGCAATCGTTTTAGCACCAGCGAGTCCTATATCTCCAAAGCAGTGTATTATTACAGCGTCGTACCCTTCCTGATCGGCTTGCT
>JBGQMP010000349.1:0-2026 GCA_041500685.1 Thermodesulfovibrionia bacterium
CAGATAAATCGAAAGCACGATTTTCTTCAGGAGTTCAGGCAGCACTTCCCTGACATGCAGACCCTTCTCTTCAATGACAGCAACTACATATTCACCTTTGTCTTTATTTTTAATGATGAGGCTTTCTACGCTCACACCCTGCGATTGGGCAAAGCCTGTTGCTGCCTTTGTCGGCCTGCCGTCTGCATCGAAAGCAGCCTTTCTGGAAGGGCCGGATATTTCCCGCGTCCTGTCTTTCTGCATAACTGGTATGCCATCGGTAATCACAGCCATTCTCCGCGGAGTTCCGTATGTCCTGATCTCAGAAAACGCTATGTAATTTTCCTTCAATATTTTGGCGGTGTTTTCTTTTAACTGCTGGAGGGCAGGATGTATAAACCTTGCCGGTAAATCTTCTGTTCCGATCTCAAGCAAAAGAGATATCGTTCGATTTGTATCATGGTTCATGTATTTTCCCTCCGGACAAACGTAGTATTTCTGATGAATTGTCCAAAATTATACCTTTATATAAGATTGATTGACAAGACAGCATCCGCTTTTAGTATTTAACAGGTCTCCTCTCGGGCACCCTGACATGTTTTACCTTTTCTTCATTCCATTCTCCTGAAACATAGAGCCCGCAGTAGCAGCTTCCATACTCTTTTATATCAGGGTCTCTGTATACACAAGGGCATATGATGTCAGTATCCTTTTCCTTTGTGCCTGCTGCGAGACGGCAGGGACAGGAACGGTATCCGTACCGCGATTCATTGGTAAGAAGCCCTTCCATTATTGCCAGGACATATTTCTTATCCTTATTGAGCTGGATTCCCTGCGATTCAGCATATTTGCTCAGGATCTCGTAAAGCCTCTCGGGACTCATTCTGAGTCTAACGCCTTTTTTATGGCTTCTTCGTCGAGCCCGAGGATAACTTCTTCTACAACAAGGGTCGGGTAAGTCACTGCAGGATTATACTTTCTGACTTCTTTAGACATGAGCCATTGCTCACCGCTGTCAAGCAGGTCCACCTCAGTAATTTCATATTTGATCTTGTTTTCATCGAGGAATTTTTTTACCATTTTACATGTGGGGCATGTGCTCAGTGAGTAAAGCCTGACTCTCTTTTTCTGTTCATCCATATCCTCTCCTATGCATTCCCTATCGGACGTTCAGGGTTGTTTATTTTATATAACTCTGTTGTAGTCATCGTAACGTCTTCCATCATCTCGGCATTTGCCCTGTTTATTATTTCTATCGAAACCTCCAAATCGTCAGCGACATTCTGCAATGAAAGACCTTTCACGTAATGCATATCCGCAATCATTATCTTGAGCGCATCGTCTTCAATATAGTTTTTTAGCTCCTTGTCCTCAACATTTATGGCATTGCATGCTTCATTGAATTTCCGGCCATTTTTCAACGCCGCCATTATCTCATCCATGGCCTTGTTATAAATATCATTTTCTTCTTCGGTATATTCCTTGTACGTAAAATCTTCCATAAAACCCCTTCTAACTTTTATTAAAATACATCACATTGTACACTGTTTTATCTATGTATGATACCATATTATTGTTATGGATGCCCTCGGTAAAAAGGAGCTCTTATCCTTCTACGACAGACATCTGAAAGACTTCGGTGACAAGCCACAGGCTGTCAGGTGGACGCCAGGAGGACAACTCCGCAGATATGAAACCCTTTTGAACATTGCAGGAAACCTTTCGGGTAAAACGATCCTCGACTTCGGATGCGGCAAGGGAGACTTCTATGGATTTCTGAAAGACAGGGGCATTTCTGTCAATTACTCCGGCATTGATGTTAACGAGAATCTGATTAAACTGGCCAGGAGCAAATTTCCGGAAACAGAGTTTATTGCCACAGATATTGAAGAGTCAGGGTTCAACAGGGAGTTTGATCTCATTTTTATCTGCGGTGTATTCAACCTCAGGATCGCGGGGGTTGAGGAATCCATGAAGGATGTACTAAAAATTCTTTTTAAGCTCTGCAGGGAAGCTCTTTACGTTAACCTCCTCACTTATCATGTTC
>JBGQMP010000350.1:0-2017 GCA_041500685.1 Thermodesulfovibrionia bacterium
TAAGGGCGAGAGCATGGTTGTTATCGGAGGCAGCGGATCAGGCAAAAGCGTGCTTTTAAAACATATAATCGGCATTTTAAAGCCCGATGACGGAAAGATCCTGATAGAGGGCATTGATATAACTTCCTTAAAAGAACATGAACTCTATGAAGTTAGAAAAAAATTTGGTATGCTTTTCCAGATGGCGGCCCTTTTTGATTCAATGAGCGTATGGGAAAATGTGGGCTTTGCACTAATCAGACACAAGCAAATGAGCCTAAAAGACATAAAAGCGCTTGCAGGAGAAAAGCTAAGCATGGTAGGACTTCCGGGGATTGAGGACCTGATGCCGGCTGAACTCTCAGGAGGCATGAAAAAAAGGGTTGGACTGGCAAGGGCTATTGCACATGAACCGGAAATACTTTTATACGACGAACCAACAACAGGGCTTGACCCCATTATGGCAGCTGCGATAAATGATCTGATTGTTGAGATGAAAAAACATCTTTCAGTTACTGATGTTGCGATTACACATGATATGAACAGCGCATATAAGATTGCCGATAGAATTGCAATGTTATATGAAGGTAAAATAGTCGATATTGGAACCCCTGACGAGATTAAGAATACAGGAAACCCTCTTGTCAGGCAATTTATAACAGGAAGTGCGTCAGGACCAATAAAGATAGAAGGAGTACAGTATGAGAGGACTTTCAACAGAGCTTAAAGTAGGATTTTTTGCGCTCATTGTCATAGTGCTGCTATCGTTTATGACGTTTAAAGTCGGTGGTCTTGACTGGATGAAAAGGGATGGGAATATCTTTAATGCCCATTTCAGGAATATTGCCGGCCTTGATGAAAAAACAAAAGTTAAAATCGCAGGAGTGGATGCCGGTGTTATCGAAAAGATAGAGCTGAAGCAAGGTGAAGCCAGATTGGCCATAAGAATAAATAAAGACATCCAGCTTTTCAGTGATGCAAGCGCCTCCATAAAGGCCACAGGTCTTCTCGGAGATAAATATCTTGATATAAAAACCGGTTCCCTGCAGCCTGTTCTTAAAAACGGGGATACCATTCAGTATGTTGTCGAAGTAGTAGATATAGACGATATGGTCAGGAAATTGTCAAAGGTTTCGGAAAATATCACTACCCTCGCAATATCCCTGAATGAGGCTCTCGGTACAGAAGATGCAAAAAGGTCTCTCAGAGAAACTGTTCTGAACCTAAGCGATGTTACCTATAATCTTAACCAGACAATTTCCGTCAACGATAAGAAGATGCGGACTGTGCTTGATAATGTAAAGGATCTCACCGCCTCTCTCAATGATCTTGTGGATAAGAATAAGGAGCCTTTTTCAGCGACTGTAGGGAACATGAGGGAATTCTCGAATCAGTTGAAGAATGACGGGCCGACATTGATCGCAAATTTGAATAAGGCTTCCAGGGAATTGAAGGATATGGTCGAGGAGAACAGGCCTGCACTGAGGCGCAGTGTTGAATCGCTCGATAACATTACTCAGAAAATTGACAAGGGTGAAGGCACTATCGGTAAACTCGTAAAAGATGAACGTCTTTATGAGAATATAAACAAGGCAGCAGTCGGTATTGATAAGACTATCTCAACAGTGGAAAGGTTCAAGACTTTCATAACCTTCCAGGGAGATTATCTTACGGAAACGAAAGAAGGGAAGGGATATTTCTATCTCACTCTCCAGCCAAAACCCGATAAATACTATATTCTGGGTGTTGTCGGAGATCCCTTAGGAAAGACAACTACAACAGAGACAATTACGGCAACCTCAAGTGGTACAACTAAGGTTAAGGAGATCGAGACAAAGAAGAAGATAGAATTTACAGCACAGTATGCGATGAGGTACAAAGATGCAGTATTGAGATTAGGACTTACAGAAAATACATTTGGCGCAGGTGCAGACCTTTTCTTTAATAACGACAGGGGCAAATTAGTAATAGATGCCTGGGACCTTTCTAATAATGAAGAAGATGCTAAAAACCCTCATGTGAGAGCTGGTGTGGATTA
>JBGQMP010000351.1:0-2009 GCA_041500685.1 Thermodesulfovibrionia bacterium
GGACGCCCTTGAGAGGCTGATATGCACAGCAAGGGAACTTGTCAAAAACTCGTCACGCATTACGCACTGCGCATCACCTCGCGTTATCACTGTCTTTGGATGTGGGGGAGACAGAGACCGTGGGAAAAGGCCCGGGATGGGTGCGGTAGCAACAAAGCTCAGTGACTTTGTTATTCTGACTTCAGATAACCCAAGATCCGAAGAACCATCCGATATTATTCAAGAGATTGAAGGTGGAGTAGTAAGCAGCAACTATATGAAAGAGCCCAATAGAAGAGAAGCGATCAGAAAGGCGGTTGATTTGGCATGCGATGGAGATATCATCCTTATAGCAGGCAAAGGGCATGAGGACTACCAAGAGATCAAAGGAATACGATATCACTTTCATGACAGAGAAATTCTCGAGGAGGCAATTAAAGATAAATTGAGAATTCAGGGAGACAATGAGCATTGTGGATGCTCAGGAATGCGATTAAAGGGGTTTTGAAAATCAAAGATATCATTACAGCAACGGGCGGGAAGGTTATATGTGATAATGCCCATACATTTACAGGTGTATCGATAGATTCAAGGTCGATACAGGAAGGCGAGTTATTCATTGCACTCAGGGGCAAGAGATTTGATGGACATGATTTTCTTCAAGAGGCATTACGGATAGGTAGCGGTGCTCTTGTAACACTTCCTCCTGCAGAACTCATAGAGGGGAAAACCATAATCTCTGTGGAGGACACACTTCAGGCCCTTCAGAGGATAGCTCATGATATGCGTTTTAAAAAAGCTATCCCTGTTATCGGCGTCACAGGATCGAATGGCAAGACAACCACAAAAGAACTCATAGCATCGATCTTGAGCTCTGCATACAGGGTGCTGAAAAATGCAGGTAATCTGAATAACCACATTGGACTTCCCCTGACTTTGACGAAGATAGATGAAGAGGATGAGGCTGCCGTTTTAGAGATGGGCGCAAGTGCTCCGGGTGACATAAAGGAGTTATGCGAAATAGCTTTGCCAGATTATGGTGTTTTAACAAATATCAGTCCGTCTCACCTCGAGGGTTTTAAAGATATGGAGGCCATGAGGAGGACAAAGCTTGAAATCCTGAATTATATCCGTGTTGCTGTTGTGAATGCAGATGATTCATTCTTGATGGAAGGTATTCAGGCCTCAGGGTTCAAGGGGAAGATAGTCAGATACGGGATAAACAACAAAGCCGAAATATCTGCAACAGATATCAGACTTCATGAAAAGGGTTCTTCTTTTCTTTTACATATCGGGAAGAACACTATAGAAGTACATCCAACGATATCAGGAAGATTTAATATTTATAATCTCCTTGCAGCAGCCTCGGTTGGCCATCTCTTTCATATTAAACTATGGGATATAAAGAAGGTGATAGATTCTTTTGTCGGCATACCAATGAGATTTGAAATCAAAGAACTCGAGGGCATTCAAGTCATCAGTGATGTATATAACGCAAACCCGGCTTCAATGGAAGAGGCTATAAAAGAACTTGTCAGGCTCAGGAAGAAGAGGGCTATTGCTGTTCTGGGCGACATGCTGGAACTCGGCTCTTATGGAGATGAAGCCCATAGAAGACTCGTCAGGTGGATGTCAGGACTTCCGATTGACATCTTTGTGGCAATAGGACCTTTGATGTCATCTGCAGCATCGGAATTCTCAGGAAATGTATATACCTTTCAGAGTTCTATCGAAGCAAGGGAAACAATTAAGAGTATCTGCAAAGAAGGAGATACCATTCTGATAAAGGGTTCAAGGGGTATGAGTATGGAAAGGGTTCTGGAGACATAAAATGTTATATAGCCTTTTATACACTTTACATGACTGGTTTTCACCTCTGAATGTCTTCAGGTACATTACCTTCAGAACCTCCCTCGCTGTGCTTACGGCAATGTTTTTTTCTCTTATCCTGGGACCATGGATTATAGGGAAACTGAGGAGATTAAGTATGACCCAGCAGATTCGGGATAATGGTCCAAAGACACATATCA